>NZ_CP012024.1:1546250-1848000 GCF_001050115.1 Bacillus smithii
CAATTCGAATGTACGTTGAAAAGGATTTCCAAAAGAACAAGACTTGCAGAAGGGGAAGCGATACGTTTTGAACTTCCAACAGGACATCATGTGGAATTGTACTATGACATATTGCGTGTTGGATCGAAAACCGGGTCTTTGAATCCTCCTCCTTGGCCGGATGGACTAAGAGGAATAGCGCCGCATCGGCTGGATCACCTGGCCCTGACCGGTGAGGACATTAACACGGTAACAAGATTTTTCACAGAAGTCTTAGGTATGTTTGTCAGTGAACAAATCACAACAGTTGATGGAGAAGAGATGGTAGGAAGCTTTATATTCGCCAGCAATGGAAAGCCTCATGACGTTGCTTTTATTAAGGGGCCTGATAAGAAACTGCATCATGCCGCGTTCTATGTTGACAATTGGTATGATGTGTTAAAAGCGGCAGACATTTTGTCGAAAAATAATGTCTCATTTGATGTTACGCCGACTCGTCACGGTATTACTCGCGGACAGACTACTTATTTCTTTGATCCTTCAGGAAATCGCAATGAAGCATTTGCGAGCGGTTACATTACGTATCCTGATTTTCCTACGATTACATGGACGGAAGATAAAATTGGTCAAGGCATTTTTTATCATAGGAGAGAACTGACGGAGTCGTTTGCCAAAGCACTTACCTGATGAAGCGGGAAATTGGTGGATGGATCGGTGGGTCTAATGTAGTCGCTGAGACGTGAAAATTCTAAATCCGGTGCCAAAATGTTTAAAAGCATCATAATGAATTATTTTGAAAGCGCTATCTTTTTAGGTAGAATACGATACTCTTTTTTCTATTTTTCTAATAGAGGGAAGGCAGGCTCCGAAGGGGTCCCTTCCTTCCATGACGATTCCGGGGAAAGAAAACGGACCTTTGCCAAAATGAGAGGAGGAAAAGAAATGGTTGAAAAGAAAATATTCATAAAAGAGAAGCCGAATACTGCCGAATTGCTTGCAAGAGCGGAGGAGATTGGGCGTCTTGCAGAGCAAGAAGCAAAAGAAGCGGAGCAAAATGCCCGGTTTTCAGATCGGGTGCCAAAAGCGATTAAAGATGCTGATTTCCACAAACTTTTGCGTCCAAAGCGGTATGGAGGGCTACAAGTAGACTTGCGGACTTACGCAGAGATTGTCCGAACGGTATCTCGGTACAGTGTTGCTGCCGGTTGGTTGACATATTTTTACTCCATGCATGAGGTATGGGTTGCTTATCTTCCTCCTGAAGGCAGGAATGAAATATTTGAACAAGGCGGGTTGTTAGCGGACGTCGTTGCACCTGTGGGACGTGTAAAGAAGGATGGTGACGGTTATAGGCTTTACGGTCAGTGGAACTTTTGCAGTGGTGTTTTGCATAGCGATTGGATTGGGCTTGGAGCCATGATGGAGCTTCCTGACAGTGAAAGCCCTGAGTACTATTTGTTGGTTGTTCCTAAGTCTGATGTAAAAATAGTGGAAAATTGGGATACTATTGGTCTGCGCGGCTCAGGAAGCAATGGTGTATTGGTTGAAGGAGCTTATGTGCCATTGCATCACATCATGCCAGCCGGTCGAGTGATGGCGACGGGGAAACTGGCGGGAGGGGATTATGACGCGGATGATCCGGTGTATCGCATGCCGTTTATGCCTCTTTTTTTACTAGGCTTTCCTTTAGTTTCCTGGGGTGGTGCTGAACGAATGATTTCTCTCTTCCAAGAGCGTACCGAAAAACGTATTCGGGTTTATAAAGCGGGTGCGAAGGAAAAGGAATCCGCCGGAAGCCAACGGTTATTGGCAGAGTTGAAAACAGAGTTAAATACGATCGAAGGCACTGTGGAACATTATATTCGCAAGCTAGATGCTTGTATTAAAGAAGGAAAGGCTGTGATATGCGATGAGGAGCGCGAACAGTTATACGCATGGCGTGGTTATGTCTCGAGAACGTCGGTGGATATCGCCGTTAGAACGCTGTTGACTCTTGGAGGAAATGCCATCTTTAAAGGAGATCCGGTAGAGTTGTTCACAAGGGATTTAATGGCGGTGGCGGCGCATCCAAATTCTTTGTGGGAAGATGCTATGGCTGCGTATGGAAGGACATTATTTGGTCTTCCAGGCGATCCTGTATGGTAAGAGAGGGGCGGAAGCGGGAGAAGTTGTTATTCCTTTTGGAAGCATCCGTTCTAAGTGTATTTGCAAATAAAGAAAAAACGTTTTCCTTTTCATCGCAAATTCTACGGCATATTTAAAAGATCATTCATCATATGTGGAATAATTAGTAGAATGAAGCGAGTTGGTAGCACGTGAGATTTTGAAACAGGGGGATGAACCATGTTTACTATAAAAGTCTTGGATGGCATTGAAGAACACATTGGTTTGCCATGCCAAGAGAATGAAAGTCTTTTGGATGCTGTCAATAAGCGGGAAAAGAAAATTATACGTTGGCGTGCAAGACTTATCCGATTTCTGATATGAAGATCCTCATCGATTTATCAAAACTCACTCATTCTTCTTAGGTGGTGAAAACATGAAAGCGGACGAATTGGACTTAACACAAATTTATAAAATTTCTACGCTTCACAATCAAGACGATCCACAAGAACGAATGGTGACCAACAGCCGCCATAGGGATGCTGCGCCATGAGCTTATAAAGACATTAGGGCTCGAACGGACGAAGGGATTCTTGCTGCGTCATGGCTGGCATTGCGGGGTGAAGGATGCACAGAAAGCATTGGAAATGGATTGGGATAATAAAAAGGAACTTTTATATGTCGGTCCAAAAATGCATACGCTGCACGGTTATTTGGAAGAAGCAGAGCTGCTCGTTGCCGAAGCAGATTTTTCGAATGGATGGATGCACCATGAAGCGATCTGGAAAAATTCTTATGAGGCTGAAGAACATTTGAAAAAGTTTGGTCCAAGCAACGATCCTGTTTGTCACACGTTAGTCGGCTATGCAAGCGGGTATCTGTCCACCATTCTCGGGAAAAAAGTCATCGCCAAAGAGATTGAGTGTAAAGCGATGGGACACAAACATTGTCATGCAGTATGCCGGACTGTGGAAGAATGGAATGGCGAAATAGATAACGAATTGAAATTTTATGAGGCTGATAATATTATTGGTGAGCTGGATCAAACATTTGAAAAACTAAAAATAGAAAGAGATAATTTCAGCAGAGCTTATGTGGTCCATCAAAAACTGATGGAAGAAGTATTGAAGGAACATGATTTGTCTTCAATAGCCAAAGTTCTTCATCAAATTTCCAAATTGCCGGTTTTCATTGAAGACGTGAATGTACAACTGATTGCTGCATCAGGTATTCCGGAGCAAGAAGCTTCTCTCTTTTCTGAAAAACTAAAGAAGTGCTTTCATAAGAATAGACAAAAATATTCAGATAATTTAAAATACTCAAAACAAACTTTGTTTTTAAATTGTTCTCCGGAGCATAAAAGGATGATTACACCGATTTACCTGCATCGAAAAATTGTCGGCTATTGTTCTTTTCTTTACCGCGAAACGGTGCCGCAGGAGGTCGATAAGTTAATTTTAGAACATGGAGCACTGGCTTGTTCGCTTTATTTATTGAATGAACGCACTCGTTTTAATACCGAACAACGAATTAAAGGTCATTTTTTAGAAGATATTTTATCCAATCGGATGACATTGGAAGAATTGACCGAACGGGCTTATTATTTAGGATTTCAATTAAAAGATCCATACTTTATGATTGCAGTTCACAGTTTGCTTCAAAAGCCATCCGTTAAAGAAGAACTGGAATTTAACGATGAATTGATTAATGAGCTTTCGGCATTTATGAAAGATCAAAGAATCAATGCCTTGTTTGGCCAAAAATCGGGTAAAGTCATTATTCTATTATCGGAATGTCTATTATTAAAAAACAAAATGAAAAAGGAAATATTTTGTCAAACATTAATGGACCATTGCCTGAAAAAATTTCCTTCCCGTTTATTTAAATTAGGCATCAGTTCGACTTCCCTGTCAATTGAAGAGGCCCCACAATTATATGAAGAATGTCTCTCGGCGCTGAGGGCTGCGAACCTTCATCAAAAAATCATTTTCTTTGACTCCTTGGGAATTGAAGGAGTCATGTTTCAAATGAAAAATATGAACCCTATTCAAAAATTCATTCATAAAATGCTGGGAAAGTTATTGGAACAAGATAAAAGCAGGAATATGGAATTAACGAAAACGCTTTACTATTACTTAAGCAACGGCTGTAGTGTGCACAAAACCGCCCGGGCGATGAATTTTTCCATTAGTGGTTTACGTTATCGACTGCAAAAAATCACCGATATTTTACAAACCGATATCAACGTCCCAAGCGTCGGTTATCAATTGTATGTATCTCTTCAGTTTTTAATTTATTGGGGAGAACTTGACATCGATTTAAATGCTCAATCGGAGGAAGAGAAAACGATCGGCGATTGAAACGGATGATAAAAAGATGCGACAATCATTGAATGAGAACTCTGAAGGAACA
Organism: Bacillus smithii; assembly: GCF_001050115.1. Lineage (NCBI taxonomy): Bacteria > Bacillati > Bacillota > Bacilli > Caryophanales > Bacillaceae > Bacillus > Bacillus smithii. Next base: position 1,550,745 of record NZ_CP012024.1, read on the forward strand.
GTAAACATTAATACCGTTAAAAGAGCTGTCCACTAGATGATTTCCGTGACTCTCAATATCTTCAAGAATATCATTCTTGTTTCCTGATGATTGCGATTCCCTTGAAAAAACGCAAAGAATTCCGTCGACAACACTTTTGTTTCTGTTTCCACGACTGACATCCATATGCGATTATTCTTTTAATCTATTCCATTGTAGGAGGTAAATTTGAATGAGCAGCACCTATGTCTATAAAACGCTTCTCCCTTCTGTCATAGAGGATGGAAAGAAATATCCAGTTGTTTTTGCACTGCACGGTATAGGATATAACGAACAGCACATGCTCGCGGTAGTGGAAGAACTAAAAGAAGAATTTATTTTGATAGGCATTCGGGGCGATCTCCCTTATGAAGAAGGATATGCTTACTATTATTTAAAAGAATACGGAAATCCAGAACGTAAGTTATTCGATGATAGTATAGACAAACTTAAAGAGTTTATTGAATATACGTTCCAACAGTATCCAATAGATTCTGACAGAGTCTATTTTATCGGTTTCAGTCAAGGAGCTATTCTAAGCATGACTCTTGCGTTGGCACTGGGGGATACTGTGAAAGGAATGGTCGCCATGAACGGATATATACCATCCTTTGTAAAGGAAGAATATCCAATAAAATCTATCTCTCATTTATCCGTGTTTCTAACCCAATGAGAATCGGATTCTATCTTTCCATTACAAGTGGGGCAAGAAAACTATGATTATTTGCGTAAACATGCAGGATCTGTAAAATATACAATTTATCCGTCTGGACACGAAATTACACAAGACATCCAGCGAGATGCAGTGGCATGGCTGCGTTACGATTGTTTCAATGCCCGTCGAAATCACAAATCCAGCAGCATTGCCTCAAATGATCGTTGAATTTTTATCTATTTGAAGATTTCATCGACTAACGAAATGGAGGAAATTCTATTATGATGGATAAGGGAAAATATGTGGACGTTCAAGGAATTCAAACTCATTATCACGAAGAAGGAAAGGGAGAACCGCTTCTTCTTATACATGGCTCTGGCCCCGGGGTCTCTGCTTGGGCGAATTGGCGGTTAGTATTTCCTATTCTGTCCCGGCATTATCATTTATACGCTCCTGATGTCGTGGGATTCGGATACACAGAAAGGCCAGAAAATATTCAATATTCTGTGGATTTGTGGGTCGAACACATGATTGCTTTTATCGAAACGATGAATCTTCGCAACGTGTCGATTATCGGTAATTCCATGGGCGGTGCTTTAGCGCTGCATGTTGCCAATCGACGTCCCGATCTTGTCAAAAAAATCATTTTGATGGGGAGCACCGGCATTGAATTTCCGATCACGGCAGAATTGGATGCCGTGTGGGGTTATACGCCAAGCATAGAAAACATGAAAAAGCTCATTTCGATCTTTTCCAATGATCAAAGCATGGCAGAAAATGATAATTTAGTAAAAATGCGCTATGAATCCAGTATAGAACCTGGGTTCCAAGAAGCGTTCTCTGCTATGTTTCCGGCACCTCGGCAAAGACATGTGAATGCTTTAGCCCTTACGGAAAACCAATTAAGTAAAATAGAAATTCCGATTTTACTGATTCACGGAAGAGAAGATCGGGTCATCCCATTAGAAAAGACAAACTGGAAATTATCCCAAATTATTCCGAATGCGGAACTCCATGTTTTTCCCAATTGCGGACATTGGGTGCAAATCGAGAAAACCGAACCTTTTATAGGTCAGGTGATAGAATTTTTAAAAAAATAAGCGGATTTCAATTTGATTTGCCATAGGAGAATCAATGAGCCTATTATCAGTGAAGGAACAGGATAAGATGAAAACCTTTACAATAATAAACAAAAATACAAATATAAGAAATGGATTTTTCACCCCCTGATGAACAGGGGTTTTTACGGATGAAACGATTTTGTATGCAATTTTTGACAAAGAAACAGACATCCAAAGTGAATGAAATTATCATGGAAAGGCTGGCAAACAGTTTATTTTGAATATTGACATGAAACCAAATGGTTTCATATAATATAAAACGAAACCATTTGGTTTCATAATAAAAAGGAGTGATTGAATAAAAGAATAGTCATTTAGAAAGCAACGTTTATAAGAAGGACAAGTCTTCGTTTCTCTATTGATAAGTTCAGCTCAAAAAAAGGATGAAAGAATATTGAAACGAGGGCAACTGAAATAAGGATAAGGATTCTTTTATTGAAAAAGAATAGTAACTGAGTATTGTGCTGAGATGGTTGGCCGCAAAGTAGTCAATAAAGAGATGTAGTCTGCAAAGATAATGCTACTACATACAGAAAATTTTTTGGGAGGGTATAGCATTGACAACGGAAAAAAATATTTCTGACATTCGTCATACTTATGTATTTAACGCACCGATTCAAAAAGTTTGGGAGGCTGTCTCGACTTCGGAAGGTCTTGCTGCATGGTTTATGCCAAATGATTTTCAGCCTATAGTAGGCCATGAATTTCACTTACATGCAGGCCCTTATGGCATGTCTCCTTGTAAAGTGGTAGAAATAGATCCGCCTCATCGTCTGTCCTTCCGTTGGGGGAAAGACTGGACCCTTACATTCGAATTAAAAGAGCTTGACGGCAAGACGGAGTTTACGCTCATCCATTCTGGTTGGGACGCAAACAAAGTGACGGAATTCGGAGAATCTCATACGGTCGTACGCGATCGGATGGATCAGGGATGGTCTCGACTTAAAAAATCTCTTGGAGCGTACGTCGAAGCTTAAAATGGCCGCTTTATCATCGAAACATGACGTCTTTCAAGCCATCGCTGATCCTACTCGTCGCAAGTTGTTAAAATTGCTGGCTGAAAAGGAGATGCCTGTTACCGTAATAAGTGGACATTTTCCAATAAGTCGGACAGCTGTTTCTAAACATTTGCGCATTTTGGCAGATGCAGGTCTTGTCAAAGAGAGAAAAGTTGGGCGAGAGACGCGCTATCGACTGGAACCTGCACCACTGCTTGAATTGAAACAGTGGCTGACCTTTTATGAACGATTTTGGGAAAATAAAATGGCAATGCTTCAACATTACGTTGAAAACGGCGAGGCAAGTGATTTGAAACTTGTTGAATCCAAACATGATGGAGAAGAATTTAAAGAGTAGAAAAAATAGAAATCATGAAATGAACGTTTGATCAAAAAATGGAAGGCTGACTTAAACATTGCTTTAGCGATGTTGAGTCAGCCTTCTTTGCATTTAGTGGATGGGACTGTACATTTATGAGGTTTTTTAATTTCATTTGATAGCGCGAAATTCCTTATTCAATCATTTTTTGTTGCTTAGAGGACTCCTTTCACTTTTATTTTGGTGAGCCTCATAGAATATATCATTGAATTTCCATAAAAGCAGAAATTTTGTAAAAAAGATATTTTACCTATAAAAATAACATACTTTTGTACGATAATATAATTGTAAATTAATAATGAGAATAGATTGATAATCATAGAGGATGGGATAAAGGACTTAATAGTTTTGGGGTACTTTCATCCCTGTTTTTTACAACTAGTATGAATCAAAAATTGGGTAGATGAATGCTAAAGTGATCAGACGTAAAATAATGCGTCACATCAAAACAGAAAGGAAGTAGCTATTAAATGAATATAAAGGTTAAGGTGATTGGGCTATTATGTGCATCCTTTTTCTTGCCTACAATTTTTTTATTGCTTTATTTCGCCGATCATTCTTTCGATTGGCTAATCGGATTCGCAATTTTAATTTCTTTTATTTTTATTCTGATTTCAATTGTTTTCGTGAATCGAAATATTCCGATTGAATCTCATTCAATTCATGATGAAAATCGAGATACACCCGCCGAAAATAATGAACAGATCGTTTTCATCAAAAGCATTGAGCAAGATGTGAAAGAATTAATGGATTCTTTGCAGACAATCAGTAGTGAATTTGATCATTTTTCCAAAATGTCTTCGGATATTTTGGAAGGCGCTATGATTCAGTCTAAAAATGTAGAAAAAAGTACCGAAGCTATGATGGATATTTCATCCGGAATTCAACAAATTGCTTCCAATGCGGAGAACGTATCCAATACATCAACGGCAACCTTGCAAACTGTTGCAGAGGGATCTAGGGCTATTGATACGGTCATTGGTCAAATGAGATCGATTCATCAAAAAGTAGAAAATCTTTCAAATGTTATTACCGATTTGTCTAAGTTTTCTAGGGAGATCGGAAATATCGTCAAAACGATTACGGATATTTCAAGTCAAACGAACTTATTAGCGTTAAACGCGGCAATTGAAGCAGCACGTGCTGGAGAGCATGGAAAAGGATTTGCTGTAGTGGCAGATGAAGTAAGAAAATTATCTGAACAGGCGGCTTCTTCAACGAGTCAAATTAGTGAAATTGTTTCAACAATCCAAGAAAATATTTCAAAATCTGTGGAATATATGAACGAAGGAAAAGAAGAAGTGACAAATGGGATGCGTATCGTTAATGACGCCAAACACGCTTTTGAAGTGATTCAATCAGATATAAACGATGTTTCACAACAAATTACAGAAGTATCGGCCGCTGTTCAAGAACTTTCAGCTGGCTCTGAAGAAATAAGAAAAATTACTGATTTCACCAGAAAAGTTCAAAATGGTGGTGTCAAAAAAATCAATAATATGAAAGAACTTTTGGAAGAGTTTATAACATCAGCCAAAATGAGCCTTTCAACCGCTCAACGCTTGTATCAAAAAATAAATCATTCAAATGAAAAGGGGGATATAGACGATGAAACATCAACTATTCATTGAGGCGGCCATGCGATCCAAGCTTTATCAAAACAAGTTAAAAAATATCAATCTTGAAGATTGGAATAGCATTCCTTTTACAACGAAAGAGGATCTTAGAAAGGCGGATACATATGATGTACTAGGTGTTCCACTACATCAAGTGGCTACTTATCATGAGACGAGCGGAACAACGGGTACTCCTACTCCAAGTTGGTACAGCCATAAAGATCACGAACATGGAGCCCAAGTCGTTCTTCGATCTGCTCTAAAAATAAATGATCAGGATATCGTTTTAAATCGGTTTCCTTTTGCGTTGGCCATCCCTTCATTTATTGTATATGATGCGTGTCAAAATGCCGGGGCCGTTCATATTGGCGTCGATAAAGCAAGCATGGTTACTCCTGATCGGCGTGTGATCGAAATTATACAACGAACTCATCCTACTGTTTTAACCATGCTTCCATCCGAAGCTGAAAAATTGTACCATGTCGGTATGCAAATGGGGGTTCATTTTCCGACTCAAGGTTTAAGGGCATTACTTTTAGCAGGTGAACTTGTTTCTCCGGCAAGAAAAAAATACATTGAAAACATGTGGGGTGTTCCGGTTCACATGTTGTTTGGTAGTACGGAGACAGGCGGACTGTTTATGACATGTGAAAATGGACATTATCATCTTGACAATACGAATGTATTAATTGAAGTAGTAGATGATTCAGGAATCCCTGTTGAAATTGGGAAGACAGGTAATTGTGTGATTTCTTCATCAAGAGAAGGGATGCCGCTGCTTAGATATTTTAATCAAGATATCATCCAATTAATGGATGGAGCACATTGCGATTGTAAAAAAACGGAACCGATCATGATCCACTATGGTCGAAAAGAAGATGTTATCGAATATCAAAACAAGTCTGTCAACTTTTATGAACTGCAAGAGGCTGTTTATACACTTAGTAGGGTCCCATTTATGTGGAAAATGAAAACTTCAAGGAATCGAGTACAATTTTTATGTCAGTTCATTGAACCAATTGGAGAAGCTATCTTATCGGCTATTCAACATGAATTATGTGAAAAATTGGGATTTGAAGTGGATATTCAACCAACAGAGATCATTCCCCTTAAAAAATTGACGGATAAACCTGCTTATGGGAAATATGCCTACATAGAACGTGAATGTGCCGATGAACATGAATTACTTATAAAATAGAAGAAAGGTTACAGGGGGATAAGCAAATAGATTTATTTGAGTATTCACTTTTTTAAATCAGTTTTTTTATTCGAACGCAATACTTCATTTGAGGTGTTGCGCTTTCTTTTTTGTCTAGAAATTTCGGTGGGGAAAACTTTATTGGATTTCTATAATAATATTATGTAAACAAATTTTAACCATCCCATTATTGATTAAAAAAGGAGTTTAAATCGGTAATCGCAAATCCTTTCTTTCAGCATATTTATAAAACAATACGAAATCCTGTATGAGTCTAATATTGGAAGAAAATAAACCAATATGTATTCATTGCGATTTGAAGTGGGAAGTGTTAACATGTTATTCGGATTTATTTTATAGGATATGGAGGAATTGGGATTGGGCAGAGAATTTAATGAGCTATTTGACGAATGGTCCCATTCTTATGATCAAACAGTGTCTGGTCAAGATGCTGAATATGTAGAAGTATTTTCTAAATATGATGAGATTCTTTCAACAGTTGCTGACAAAGCGAAAGGTATTGTTGTAGAATTTGGAGTTGGGACAGGAAATTTAACGACTAAATTGGTTCAAAAAGGTTTGCATGTAATTGGAATCGAACCATCTTCCAATATGAGGAAAATCGCTCGAAATAAGCTTCCAAATGTAAAAATTATAGATGGTGATTTCCTTGATTTTGATGTTACAGAGAAAATCGATACTTTTGTGAGCACGTATGCTTTCCACCACTTAACGGATGTTGAAAAAAGAAAAGCGATTGCCAAATTCAGACAAAGATTAAATCCGCTTGGCCGTGTTGTATTTGCTGATACCGTTTTTGCCACAGATGAGGATAAGCAAGAAATGATACAGGAATCTTATAAAAAAGGTTTCAATCGTCTTGCTGAAGATTTGCAGCGTGAATATTATACGACCATTCCTGTACTTACGAATTTATTTGAGGAAAATGGTTTTAACGTTTCATTTACGCAATTAAATCGCTTTGTGTGGCTAATGGATGCAAAATTAAAAGGAGATGATAAACATGACGGAACAAAAGAAAATGAACGTTGAAAGTTTTAATTTAGATCATACAAAAGTGAAAGCCCCTTATGTTCGTTTGGCAGGTATTAAAGAGGGGATTCATGGAGATGTCATTCGCAAATACGATATTCGTTTTTGCCAACCGAACAAAGAACACATGGATATGCCAGGACTTCATTCTTTGGAACATATGATGGCAGAATTCAGCCGCAACTATTCTGATAAAATAGTCGATATAAGTCCGATGGGATGCCAAACGGGTTTTTATTTTACTGTTATCAATCATGATGACTATGATGAAGTTCTTGATATCATTGAAAAAACACTTAAAGATGTTTTAAAAGCAACAGAAGTTCCGGCTTGCAATGAAGTTCAATGCGGCTGGGCAGCAAGCCATTCATTAGAAGGGGCAAAAGAAATTGCAAGAAAAATGTTAGCGAAACGTGATGAATGGAAACAAGTTTTTGCCTAAAATGGGGAATGAAAAATGAAATTCGCAAAAAATGTGTTTGAACTTATTGGGAATACACCGTTAGTTGAAATCACTTCTTATCCCTTGTCTGAAGGTGTACGCCTGTTTGCCAAACTTGAATATCTCAATCCAGGCGGAAGTGTAAAAGATCGTCTCGGGCAATATTTGTTGAAGCGTGCGTTCCATGAAGGTAAACTAAAAAAAGGTTGGACCATTATTGAACCGACTGCTGGAAACACTGGAATTGGTCTCGCTCTTGCAGCTATTCAATTTGGTGTACAAGCAATATTTGTCGTACCTGAGAAATTCAGTATAGAAAAGCAAACATTGATGAAAGCTCTCGGAGCAAAAGTTATCAATACGCCTACGTCTCTTGGAATGGAAGGGGCAATTGAGAAAGCAAAAGAATTGTTGGAAACAACGCCTAATTCTTTTTATCCGGGACAGTTTCAAAATTTTTCCAACCCTGATACGTATTATGAAAGCCTCGGTCCAGAAATATACGATGCTTTAGATGGCCATGTTGATGTGTTTGTTGCGGGCGCCGGTTCAGGCGGCACTTTTATGGGAACGGCTCGTTACTTAAAAGAAAAAAATCCTCAAATAAAAACGGTGATTGTAGAGCCGGAGGGCTCGATACTAAATGGGGGAGAACCCGGAAGCCATCGTACAGAAGGAATCGGCATGGAATTTCTCCCGCCGTTTATCGATAAAAAGTACTTCGATGCCATTCATACAATTCCTGATGAGGACGCCTTTTTCCGTTTGGCCGAAGTAGCTCGGAAAGAAGGATTACTTGTAGGAAGCTCTTCAGGTGCAGCGCTTGAAGCCAGTCTGAAAGAAGCGGAAATAGCGAAACCAGGGACCAATATTGTCACCATTTTTCCAGACAGCAGTGAGCGTTATTTAAGTAGTGGAATTTATTCATTTTCAAACAATGAATAAAAGATTTTCATTTATTTTCTTTTAAAGGAGTTTTAACATGCGTAAGAAAACAAAATTTATTCACGGTGGTATTAGTCGTGATCCGTATACTGGTGCGGTTTCGACGCCTATTTATCAAGTGAGCACATACAAACAAGATGGAGTAGGTAATTTTAAATATGAATACTCCAGAACGGGAAACCCGACTCGTGAAGCGTTGGAAAAATTAATTGCCGATATTGAAGAAGGAACGCATGGATTTGCGTTCAGTTCTGGAATGGCGGCCATTACCGCAGCCATTCAATTATTTTCCGCCGGCGACCATGTCATTGCTACAGATGATGTGTACGGTGGAACGTTCCGCGTCATGACGAAAGTGTTAAATCGTTTCAACATCGATGTTACTTTTGTGGATACAAGTAATCTGGATGCAGTGAAAGAAGCGATTCAACCGAATACGAAAGCGATTTATGTAGAAACGCCAACCAATCCGCTTTTGAAAATCACCGATTTGAAAGCTATTAGTAAAATTGCGAAAGAACATCAATTAACGTTTATCGTAGACAATACATTCAGCACTCCTTATTGGCAAAATCCATTGACACTTGGGGCTGATATCGTCGTTCACAGCGCAACCAAATATCTTGGAGGACATAGTGATGTCGTAGCCGGTCTTATTGTTGTAAAAGATGAAAAACTGGCAGAAGATATTCATTTTATTCAGAATTCAACAGGTGGAATTCTTGGACCACAAGACAGCTGGCTTCTTATGCGCGGCATCAAAACATTAGGTGTCCGCATGGAGGAAATCGAACAGAACACCAAAAGAATCGTGGAATTTTTACAAAACCATCCACAAGTTGAAAAAGTGTACTATCCGGGTCTTGAAACCCATCCAGGACACGAAATTCACCGTTCACAATCAGCCGGATTTGGCGGAATGATTTCCTTTACTGTAGAATCTCAAGAAAAAGCGCTGGATGTATTGAAAAAGACACGCTACTTTACGTTGGCTGAAAGTCTTGGGGCAGTGGAAAGTTTAATTTCGATTCCTTCACTAATGACGCATGCCTCGATTCCACGCGAACGTCGTCTTGAACTAGGCATTGAAGATGGATTGATCCGCATTTCTGTCGGAATTGAAGATATTGAGGATTTACTTGAAGATCTAGAATCCGCATTACGATAAAGGTCTATGAGTTCCGTTAAAAATAGAGGTTAAAATATCCCTTGCTTATTGGCAAGGGATATTTTCTTTCAAACGATTTTTTAGTGTTTTTTCCAAATGGGAAATTTCGAATTCAGTTAAAATCATTAGCATTGCATAAATATAGTTAGAATTTTCTGTTAATTATTTTTTGTGAATTTGTGCCAAAAAGACAAAACCTAAAGAAAGGTGGCACTGCCCATTTGGTAAATATATACAGTTAAACCAGAGCGACAACGACAAAAGGGAGATTATGGACTGGCTCGCCCATCAAATTTTCGCAACCAAACATAAGCTGGTTTCCACAGAGCTCTCTTTAACCAACGAGTAATTCGAAGTAGGGATTTCTTACTTTTCATCTCCAATTGAATGAGAACATGTAAGCAATACGTGATCAGGGCTAAGAAAATTTGATTTTGAATAGCTGTTTCACTCATTCCATAAAAGTGCTTAATTTCTACGTGTTGCTTGAGCCATTTGAAAAAGAGTTCAATAGCCCAGCGAGATCGGTAAATATCACTTATCTCTTCTGGTTTTAAATCAAATCGGTTGGTGATGAAACGAAGTAAGTTCCCTTTTGTGTCCATAACTTCTAGTAGACGAAAGACATTTTCAGTACGATTTTGTGTGGTACCAATGTAGACCATTTTATCGGATAGAACGTGACAATCATCAGGAAGTGAAAATGTATAGACTTCACGAATGACTGCGTTTTTCTTCAGTCTTGAAACGAAGAAATAGCCATCATCTGTCATCCGATCAAAACGTTCATAGTCCACATAACCGCGGTCAAACACATACATGGCTTCTTGATCATCCACTAGGACTTCGAGTTGATTTCGGTCATGTTCTTTTGCTGTCGTAATCACTGCTTTTTCAGGATAGACGGTGTCTTTATCCATGAAAACGAGCCGTAAGTGTAGCTTTACACCAGCTTTTGTTTTCCGGAATTTTGCCCATTTATAATGGGTCAAGTTCAACGGGAGTGTACTTGAATCAATGATTTTCAGTGGCATATTCTTTCCGTTTTTATAATGGTACCGTTGAATTTTCCAAACAAGATCCAAGAACAAATTTGCAAGAATTAGTGGGTGGATCTGATTGTTTTTTCGGGATAGCTGAGAGGCACTTATCGATTCAAATCCGAGTGCTTTTTGAAGATCTTCGTCTACAAGTGCATCACTCATTTCCTCTAAGCTCTTAAATTCGAGCAGCTGGGCTACCAATAAAAGTTTAATATAAGCTTCTGTTGTCAGCTTTTTTGTGTAATAGTCCTGTTTCAATTCTTTGACTTGTTCGCTAAGTTTTTGAATATTTATGGGTGAAACCCATTTACCAAATGATAAAATTAGTGTATTCTTGTCCATAATGGTTATCCTTTACGATTGGATTTGGGCAGGAACCACCTGTACTTCCATTGTAAAGGATTTTTTTGTTTCGAAATCAATAAAAAATTGAACATTCTTAGTATTTTGAATCATCAGATTTAATTACTGCAATGCTAGTGAGTTAAAATGAAAGTCGACACATGTAAAACAATAAAATGGTTCTATGAAAAATGTTAAGGTCACATAACGAAAAGAGAAAGCGTTTACCCTGAGCTGATGAAGGGATTAAAAAAGATTGAAAACATCCACAAAAGGATGACGATCTTGTTCCATAGTTGGTTTTATGAGAAATTTCACTTTGAATACGTATTGACAAAACGACTATTTTATTTTGAAAGCTCAACCAAGCAGAATCAATGATCATTAGCTGCTGATTTCGCTTTTTGCTCTGACACTTATGATGAAAAATGGGTTAAAGACGATTAGGATTTAATTAGGCGGCCGTGACAGCATTTTTAGTGGGAAAAAGCCTATTTTAATTCTAATTATTTTTTCAAATGGTTAGCTAATTAGAAAAAGTTATAAAAAACATTATGAAATCATTCTGACGTTTAACTTAAGGAGTCTTTTCATACTAAATGAATTACCGGACTAAAAATTCAAAATTTTTTGATAAATTTATTGCAAGTTTATCGAAAGTTGGTATAATCATTTTAGAGAAAGCGCTTTCCTTTTGGTTTTAAGGAGTAAAAATAGAAAGGGGGACATATATGGCTGCACATACAGGGTGCTTGCTTGAAATGAAAGGGATTAAGAAAAGCTTTCATCAAAACCAAGTGCTAAAAGGAATCGACTTAGATGTAAAAGCCGGAGAAGTCCATGTTTTGCTTGGTGAAAACGGTGCAGGAAAATCAACTCTCATCAAAATTTTAACAGGGGCTTATCAAAAGGACGCGGGCGAGATTTATTGGGAAGGAAGCATTGTTCATCTAGATCAACCTGTAGATGCGATGAAGTTAGGGATTGCTACTATTTATCAAGAACTAAATGTAATTCCTGAATTAAAAGTATATGAAAATATTTTTCTTGGAAGAGAATTAAAGCGCGGAGGAAAAATATCCTTGCTTCATCATCGAGCGATGCGAAAAGAAGCTGAGCGTTGTTTGGAGATACTGGGTCAGAATCCAAAGCTTGCTAATGAGCAATTAGGGAAACTGGGCATTGGGCAGCAGCAGTTAGTTGAAATTGCCAAAGCCATTGCATTAGAAGCGAAATTAATTATTATGGATGAACCCACATCCAGCTTGAGCGCCCAAGAAGTGGAACAATTATATAAAGTTGTTGAAGAGCTTAAGAAAAAAGGAATTGCTATTATTTTTATTTCCCATCGTTTAGAAGAAATAAAATACCTTGGAGATCGGATTACCATTCTTCGAGATGGATTCAAAATTAAAACATTACCGGTAAAAACGACTGAACCCGACTACTGGATTGAATTGATGGTTGGACGTACATTGGATGAAAAATTTCCAAAGCATTCCTTTGCTCTTGGTAAAGAAGGATTTCGAGTTGAAAATTTTGTAGTAAAAGGTGCGAAAGAACCGGTTAATTTTTCTGTTCGATATGGAGAAATTGTAGGCATTTCCGGTCTTGTAGGGGCAGGACGCACAGAATTAGCTAGAGCCATTTTCGGAGTTGATTCCCATAAAGGAGGGAAAGTCTATATTGATGGCAAAGAAGTGCGAATAAAATCTCCAAGGGATGCTATTAAAGCAGGAATTGCTTTTATTACAGAGGATCGCAAAAGTGAAGGTCTTCTGTTAGATCAACCACTCGATTTTAATATAGGTATAGCTAATATGGATAAATTCAAAAGGGGCATCGGGTTGCTGGATTTAAAAGCATTGCGTAAAGAAGCATTAAATTACGTAAAAGAATTAAAAATTCGTCCGGATAATATCGAACTGCATTCACGGAACTTAAGTGGGGGAAACCAACAAAAGGTCGTAATAGCTAAATGGCTGTGTACACGTGCAAAGGTCTTTATTTTCGATGAACCGACAAGAGGAATTGATGTTGGGGCTAAGGTTGAAGTATACCGATTAATGAACCAATTGATAGCAAATGGTTCTATCGTACTGATGATATCTTCAGACCTTCCTGAAATTCTAGGTATGTGTGACCGGGTATTAGTGATGAATGAAGGGAAATTAACTGCAAATTTGCCGATTCATGAAGCTTCACAAGACAAAATAATGAAAGCGGCTACAGGGGGATGAGAAAATGAATGAAGTAGCGGTGGAAAATAAAAATGATCTTTCGGTTAAAACAGAAAATGAACATCCGAAAAACAAGCAAACTTTTAAGAAAGTGCTTAGTAAGTTGGGTCCATTATTAGCGCTTATCATTTTAGTCGCAGTGCTTACTTTATTATCAGATAAGTTTTTGACTATAAATAACCTCATGAATATTGCCAGCCAATCTTCAATTAATGCATTGTTGGGAATTGGCATGCTTTTGGCTATCTTAACTGCCGGTATTGACTTGTCAGTTGGTGCTATTCTTGCCGTATCGATCATGTTTATGGGGATAGTGACAGTGAAAATGGGGTTAAATCCCATTATTGGGCTCATTGTCTGTCTTGCAGTTGGCACTGGATTTGGCTTTTTGAATGGTGTGTTATTAACAAAACTGCATTTACCTCATCCGTTTATTTCTACTCTCGGCACCCAATTTATCGGTCGAGGAATTGCGTTAATTGTAACTGCAGCAGCACCGATCGCCGGTTTCCCACTGATGATTCAATTTGTTGGAAATCAATTTGTTGGTCCGATTCCGGTAAGCTTTCTTCTTGTTATTGTAGTTTATGTGATTTTTCATATTTTTCTAACAAGAACAAAGACAGGGAGATATATTTACGCTATAGGAGGCAACCCCGAAGCCGCCCGTTTGTCTGGTATAAATGTTGATCGAGTACTGCTCATCGTTTACTCACTAAGCGGTTTGATGGCAGGACTTGCAGGTTTAGTAATGGTTGGCCGTGTTAATTCGGCATTTCCGCTTGCAGGACTAAATTATGAATCGGATGCCATTGCTGCTGTTATCATCGGCGGTGCCAGCTTTTTTGGCGGTGTTGGTACAGTATACGGTACTTTAATTGGCGCGTTAACAATAGCTGTTCTTCGCAACGGCCTGAATCTTCTTAACGTTTCTGCAGACTCCCAAATGGCTGTGATCGGCATCGTTATTATTGCCGCCGTTTATGTAGACGTTCTCCGCCAACGCAGAAGCAAGAATAAAAAATAATTTAAGGCTTCATATTGATTGAACTGTTTAGGCGCACTTTTAAAAATAGTTGGAGCGTTGAAGTTAAAATGTAAACGCTTTATAAAGTCATTTAAAAATAGGGGCCATTGAAAACAACATAAAAAAGTAAGAAAAGTGGGGGAATTGCAATGAATAAAAAGGTTAAATTAGTTGGAGCTGCTGTAGTGCTGTCAGTTATGACTCTAATTGCTGGATGTGGGACTGCTGCAAATAAGAGTACAAGTTCAAACCCAAGTAATAATGGAAATAAAAATATATCTGTTGTATTAAAAACATTATCAAGTCCATATTGGCAATATGTTCAGGCTGGTGCTGAGGCTGCGGGCAAAAAACTTGGTGTCAATGTGAAGGTCGTAGGTCCATCATCTGAATCACAGGTAATGGAGCAGGTAAATATGATTCAAGACCAACTAAGTCAATCGCCGAGTGCACTTGTAGTATCGCCTTCTCAGCCTGATACAGTTGTCCCAGTATTAAATACAGCGGTAAAACAGAAAGTTCCGGTACTTTTAATTGATACGGATGCTAAATTTGATGGGAAAACTACCTTTATCGGAACTGATAATGCAACAGCTGGGAAGGCAGCAGGCAAGTTGTTAGGTTCCATGCTTCATAAAGGAGATAAAGTTGTCCTCATTGCAGGCGCACTTGGTAACCCTGCAACTGATGAAAGGATTAAAGGAGCCAAAAAAGAATTAATTAAAGAAGGAATGCAAATCGTTGCAGAACAGCCTGCAGATAGTGATAAATCGAAAGCAATGTCTGTAATGGAAAATATTCTTGAGAAAAACAAAGATGTAAAAGGAGTATTTGCGGCCAATGATGATATGGCACTTGGGGCATTACGTGCTGTTCAGGCAAAACACTTAGGTATTAAAGTAATTGGTACGGATGGCACGGAAGAAGCAGTTCAATCTATTCTTAACGGCGATCTTGCCGGTACAATTGCACAAAGCCCATATAATATGGGATACCAAAGTGTTGAAAATGCATTAAAAGTAATTGATGGAAATAAGATCTCTAGCCGAATTGACAGCGGAATTGATGTTATTACGAAGAATAATGCCCAAAAACAGCTGGACTTCTTAAAGAGCATTTCAAAATAATAAGCGAAAATGGTATTACCCGCAAAATTCCTTCATGATAGAATACTACTAGATGGGATGATTAGAGGGAGTTTGAAGATCCATGAAGCCTACAATATATGATGTAGCTGAAAAAGCGGGAGTTTCTATTGCGACCGTTTCTAAGGTAGTTAATAATACCGGCCGGATTAGTGAAAAAACGAGAAAAAAAGTAGTTAAAATTATGGAAGAACTTGAATATCAGCCTAGCAGTGTTGCTGCGGCTCTAACTGGAAAGCAAACATACACGATTGGGGTTCTTGTTCCTGATATTTCAAATGGCTTTTTTGCAGAGGTTGCCCGCGCGTTGGAAAACAGCGCTCGAGAAATGGGCTATGCCATTATTTTGTGCAGTACGGATTATCAAATTGAGAGGGAGCATGATTACTTAGAATTATTATTAAAAAAACAAGTAGACGGGATTATTATTGCGACAGAACCGGAAGATTGGAAGACTTATAATATTCTTCAGAGAAAACTAATTCCGCATCTAATGTTTTCAATTGATAATTTAGGTTTCTCATCTCACGTTGTTACGACTGACGACATTCGAGGCGGATATATGGCAGGAAGGTATTTGTTAGAAAAAGGTCATACAGATATGGCAGTCATTGTGGAATTAAAGCGTGCCAGCGGTCGTCTACGCTTAGAAGGATTTAAGCAGGCATTGGCTGATGAAGGAATCAGTTTAAAGGAAGAAAGAATTATTAGTGCGATGTCAAAAATTGATGAAGCTCAAGCAGCAGCACGGAAAATCTTGAGTTTGAAAAACAGACCTACCGCTGTATTTGCTGCAACGGATTTAATTGCCGCCATATTTACGAATGAAGCACGAAAAGCAAAGGTACGCATACCTGATGATCTATCGATTATTGGCTTTGACAATACTATTTACGCTGAAATAGCTGATCCTGGCTTAACAACAATCGCACAGCCAACCGAGGAATTGGCACATTTTGCGATTGACCAGCTATTAAAATTAATTAAGGACCCCACCATCCCACAGCAGAGAATCATGCTTTCGCCAACGCTGATAGAACGTAGCTCCGTCAAAAGTTTAATTTAATAAAGTCGTTGCGGAGAACCAACCGGTGTTAACCGGTGGTTTTAATTCTAAGAGTAAGCGCTTAATCTTTTTGAATAAAATTTTTTAAATATTCTAACTGTATATTGATTATTACGATATAAGGTGTATAATCGAACTAGAGAAAGCGCTTAACCAAATTGGTCATCTTGAAAATAGGAGGAATCGGCGATGGAAACGTTGACGATCGGAATAATAGGCGCTGGCCGAATTGGAAGATTACATGTAGATAATTTAAAAAAGATTTCGCAAATTCGAATTAAAAGTGTTTCCGATCTTGTTATCGATCATCTTAAATCTTGGGCAAAAGAAAAACAAATTGAGGTATTAACAAAGGATTACCGTGAATTGCTTGATGACCCTGAAATTGAAGCCGTTTTCATTTGCTCGCCAACAGATACTCATGCTGCCATTATAAAGGAAGCAGCAGCGGCTGGAAAACATATCTTTTGTGAAAAGCCAATCAGCTTTTCAGTCGGAGAAACAGAAGAGGCCTTAGAGGCAGTTGAAAAAGCCGGAGTAAAGCTGCAAATTGGATTTAACCGTCGGTTTGATCTTAATTTCCGGAAAATTCGAAATATTGTTCAGGATGGCAAAATTGGTCAGCCGCATATTTTAAGAATCACCTCACGAGATCCGCAACCCCCCAGCATTGAGTATGTTCAATCATCGGGCGGATTATTTATGGACATGACGATACATGATTTTGACATGGCTCGATATGTAATGGGAAGTGAAGTGGTAGAGGTTTCAGCTGCAGGAGCCGTGCTTGTTGATCCTGAAATCGGGGATGCAGGAGATATTGATACTGCTATCGTTACGTTGAAATTTGCTAATGGAGCTCTAGGAGTTATTGATAATAGTCGCCGGGCAGTATATGGCTATGACCAGCGCCTTGAAATCTTTGGGGATAAGGGAGCCGCACTGGCAGATAACAATCGACCCACAAATGTCGAAGTATATACGGCGGAATCTGTTACGAAAGATAAGCCCTTATACTTTTTCCTCGAACGTTATACGCAAGCATATATTGCCGAAGTTTCAGAATTTGTTACTGCTTGTCTTGATAATACAGAAATCAGCTGCACAGGTTTTGATGGTTTACAAGCCCAAAAAATTGCGCAAGCAGCCAAAGAATCTCTTGAAACGGGTGCTCCAGTAAAGCTAATGCAAGAATCCCCAATAAATTAGAAACGAAGGAATGATTCTATGAGTTCACTAAAATTTGTTAAAAATCGTCCGTTCGATCTGATCGTTGTCGGGCGGTTATGTATTGATTTAAACGCTAATGAAACGAATCGGCCAATGGAGGAATCAAGTACGTTTACAAAATATGTGGGCGGATCCCCTGCCAATATTGCAATTGGCTCAGCTAGACTTGGACAAAAAACTGGTTTTATCGGTAAAGTGTCTGATGACCAAATGGGTCGATTTATTACAAATTACTTAAAGAAAAACAATATTGATATTAAAGGAGTAACCGTTGACCGGACAGGTTCAGTAACTGGTCTTGCTTTTACGGAGATCAAAAGCCCTCAAGATTGCAGTATTCTAATGTACCGCGACAATGTGGCTGACTTAAAATTACATCCTTCTGAGATAGACGAAAATTATATTAAACAATCAAAAGCTCTGTTGATTTCTGGAACGGCTCTTTCCAAAAGCCCATCGAGAGAGGCTGTATTTTTAGCGCTTGAATATGCGATTAAACATGATGTCAAAGTTTTTTTCGACCTAGATTATCGCCCGTATACTTGGACGGATAAAGCAGAAACAGCAGTGTATTACAATCTGGCAGCCGAAAAGTGTCATGTGATTATCGGAACTCGTGAAGAGTTTGACTTGATGGAAATATTGTTAAATATGGATAAATCAGATGACCAATTTACAGCGTCTCGCTTGTTCTCACATCGTGCTGAATTGGTAGTAATTAAACATGGAGTGGCTGGTTCAATTACTTATTCAAAAAATGGAGAATCTTACAGAAGCGGCATTTTTCCGACAAAAGTATTAAAAACATTTGGGGCCGGAGACTCGTATGCATCCGCATTTATCTTCGGATTGATGAATGGAAAAGATGTGTCAGAAGCGATGAAAATGGGAAGCGCTTCAGCATCCATTGTCATTTCTCGGCATAGCTGTTCTGATGCCATGCCGACAATAGAAGAGTTGGAAAATTATATCGAGACCGCTGTTTATGAACCGATTTCATAATACTTAGAATTCAAAATGCAAAAAAGTTTTTTATTTATCCTCAATAACGAATGGAAAGGGAGATTTTTAAATGAAAACGACAACTCTAAAAACGGTGAAAAATTATATTAACGGAGAATGGGTGGAATCAACTTCAGACAAAACAGAATTCGTCTATAATCCAGCAACAGGTGAAGAAATTGCAATTGTACCGCTTTCAACAAAAGAAGAAGTCGATCAAGCTGTTCAAGCTGCTAATGAAGCATTTAAAACGTGGTCCCAGGTGGCGACGCCAAAACGTGCCCGAATCTTATTTAAATACCAACAGCTTCTTGTCGATCATTGGGATGAGCTAGCCAAATTAGTCACAATCGAAAATGGAAAAAGCTTTGAAGAAGCACGCGGCGAAGTTCAGCGTGGTATTGAAAATGTTGAATTTGCTGCTGGAATTTCAAATTTAATGATGGGAAAACAGCTTTCAGACATCGCATCTGGACTTGAATCCGGAATGTATCGCTATCCAATAGGGGTTGTTGGAGGCATTACACCATTTAATTTTCCAATGATGGTTCCTTGCTGGATGTTCCCAATGGCAATTGCTTGCGGAAATACCTTTGTATTAAAACCATCTGAGCGGACACCATTGCTGGCAGCTCGCCTTGCTGAATTATTTGAAGAAGCTGGACTTCCAAAAGGTGTATTCAATATTGTTAACGGTGCACACGATGTTGTGAACGGCCTATTGGAGCATAAACTTGTTAAAGCCATTTCTTTTGTTGGTTCACAGCCTGTAGCAGAATATGTATACAAAAAAGGGACGGCCAATCTAAAACGTGTTCAAGCCCTTTCTGGAGCCAAAAACCACTCTATTGTTTTAAAAGATGCAAATCTGGATGTGGCAGTAAAGCAAATAACAAGCGCGGCATTTGGTTCTGCGGGTGAGCGCTGTATGGCGACTGCTGTCGTAGCAGTTGAGGAATCCATCGCGGATGAACTGGTTGTGAGACTGAAGAAGGAAGCGGATGAAATCATTATTGGTAACGGTCTCGACAAAGGAGTCTTTTTGGGACCTGTCATACGTGAAGCGCATAAAGAACGTACCCTTCGTTATATTGAATCAGGTATTGAACAAGGGGCGACATTAGTCCGTGATGGCCGAAAAGATGAAGCAGTAAACAGTAAAGGATATTTCGTTGGTCCAACTATCTTTGATCATGTAACACAGGAAATGAAAATCTGGCAGGACGAAATATTTGCACCAGTTCTTTCCATTGTTCGGGTAAAAGACTTAACAGAAGCTATTGAGTTTGCTAATGCCTCCCCATTTGCTAATGGTGCTTGTCTCTTTACGGATAGTGCAGCAGCCGTTCGTCAATTTCGTGAAACGATTGATGCTGGTATGTTGGGGATTAACATTGGTGTCCCGGCACCCATGGCGTTTTTTCCATTTTCAGGATGGAAGGATTCATTCTATGGAGATCTCCATGCAAATGGCACGGATGGCGTTGAATTCTATACAAGAAAGAAAATGGTTACAGCTCGATACGTGAAGTAATTGGAAAAATAAAAAGGAATGGGTAACGGATTAGGAATCGAGCAGTGACACCTTTTTCATTTTAAAAAGATCTACCAAACTCTTATGAGTATTTTATATGAGAGGGGGATTCATGAGTGGAGACGATTCGTTTAACTACCGCACAGGCGCTAGTGAAATTTTTAAATGCGCAGTATGTAGAGTTTGACGGAAAAATAAACAGGTTTGTAAAAGGAATATTTACCATTTTTGGCCATGGAAATGTGCTCGGGCTTGGCCAGGCATTAGAACAGGATGCCGGAGAATTAATGGTTTACCAAGGACGAAATGAACAGGGAATGGCACTTGCGGCGATTGCTTTTGCGAAACAAAAACATCGCAAGCAAATTATGGCTTGTACGTCATCTGTTGGTCCAGGAGCTGCAAATATGGTCACAGCAGCCGGGGTAGCTACTGCAAACAATATTCCTGTATTGTTGCTGCCAGGAGATGTTTTTGCTACACGTCAGCCGGACCCTGTATTGCAGCAAATTGAACAAACTCATAATCTATCTATTTCTACAAATGACGCTTTCCGAGCAGTAAGTAAATATTGGGATCGCATCAGCCGTCCTGAACAGCTCATGTCTGCGATGCTAAACGCGATGAGGGTGTTGACAAATCCTGGGGATACTGGAGCAGTTACGATTGCTCTGCCGCAGGATGTCCAATGCGAAGCATGGGATTTCCCGGTAATCTTTTTTCGAAAACGCATTCATCATATTGAACGCCGGGTCCCATCGGTTGAAAGTGTAAAAGACGCTGTGCAGCTAATCCAATCAAAAAGAAAGCCGGTGATCGTCATCGGCGGGGGTGTCCGTTACTCTGAAGCAGTTGATGCAGTTATAAAATTTGCAGAAACCCACCATATTCCTTTTGGGGAAACGCAAGCTGGGAAGGGTACCATTGAAAGCACTCACCCGCTTAATTTAGGAGGAATTGGCGTTACAGGTAATTCAGCCGCTAATACAATGGCAAAAGCAGCTGATTTGATTATTGCTATAGGTACACGTTTAACGGATTTTACCACATCCTCGAAGCAATTGTTTAAAAATGCAACCATTCTAACAATAAATATTTCTGAATTTCATGCATCCAAACTGGATGCAGTAAAAGTAGTGGCTGACGTCAAAGCGGGTCTTGAAGCGATTACAAACGAACTGGGAGATTATCGTACAGATTACGGAACTGAAATTGAGGAAGTGAAGCGAGGCTGGAAAAATGAATTAACGCGTCTCCACAACGTTAAATATGGAGAAAACTTTATTCCTGAAGTTTCTAGTCAATTGAATGAAAAACTGCCGGAATATCATCAGGCATTAAGAACGGGGCTTACCCAAACAGAAGTCATTGGGATCCTTAATAAAACCATTGATGAAAACGCCATTGTTGTTGGTTCATCTGGAAGCCTTCCGGGCGACTTGCAGCGCATGTGGGTTTCAAAAGAGCGTAATACCTATCATATGGAATATGGATATTCCTGCATGGGATATGAAATAGCTGGAGCATTAGGCGTGAAAATTGCTGAGCCGGATAGGGAAGTATATGCCATGACCGGTGATGGCAGCTATTTGATGCTTCATACGGAACTCGTTACATCCCTCCAGGAAGGGAAAAAAATCAATGTTGTTCTTTTTGATAATGCTGGATTTGGCTGTATCAATAATCTGCAAATGGAAAATGGGATGGGTAGCTTTGGTACGGAATTTAGAAAAAGAAATCCCGAAACCGGTCAATTAGATGGGCCGATTATGGTGATTGATTATGCCAAGGTAGCGTCAGGATACGGTGTAAAAACATATTCGATTCACACAACAGAGGAACTTATAGCCGCTATTGAAGATGCGAAAACACAAAATGTCAGTACTCTTTTTGATATAAAAGTACTTCCGAAAACAATGACCCACGGTTATGACTCATGGTGGCATGTAGGGGTTGCGGAAGTATCTGATAAAGACAGTATTAAAAAAGCATTCAAGGAAAAAGAAACGAATCTTAAAAAAGCGCGCGCATATTGATGGAGGATAAAACCATGTTTAACGACAATCAAGTGAAATTAGCCATTTCCCCAATTGGTTGGACGAATGACGATATGCCTGAGCTCGGCAGTGAAGTGACGTTCGAGCAGTGCATAAGCGAAATTGCGCTTTCTGGTTTTTCTGGAAGTGAAGTAGGAAACAAATATCCACGCGATACAAAGGTTTTAAAAAAGGCTCTTTCTTTAAGAGGGCTTGAAATTGCCAGTGCATGGTTTAGTTCTTTTTTAACAACGAAACCGTTTGAGGAAACAGCCAAAGCATTCATCGAGCATCGAGATTTTCTTCATGAAATGGGAGCTGAAGTGATTGTTGTATCCGAACAAGGCAATAGTATTCAGTCACAAATGGAGACACCGTTATTTGAAAACAAACCTGTTTTTACAGAGGAAGAATGGCAGCTTTTATTAGAGGGACTGCCTCGTCTTGGTGAATTTGCTGCTGAAAAAGGCATGAAAATTGTCTACCACCATCATATGGGTACAGGCGTACAAACAGCAGAAGAAATCGATCGCTTAATGGAAGGAACAGACCCTGAAAAAGTATCACTTCTTTATGATACAGGGCATCTTGTATTCTCTGGAGAAGATCATCTGGCGGTGTTAAAGAAGTATATTAACCGGATACATCATGTTCACTTAAAAGATGTACGAATGCATATTGTCGAAAGAGTACATGCAGAGAAATTAAGTTTTTTACAGGCCGTTAAAACAGGAGTTTTTACTGTACCGGGAGAAGGGGTAATTGATTTTAAGTCTGTATTTGAGGTGCTTAGCGAAGCAGGATACAAAGGATGGTTTGTTGTAGAGGCCGAGCAGGATCCGGCAATTGCCAATCCGTTTGAATATGCAGTAAAAGCTCGCAGTTATTTACGTGAAACTATTGGGCTTTAAAGCGATTTCAGAAAACGTGGAACGCTATATGGAATTATTCCAAAGTGTTGAGCGTGTTTAAGGAGGAAATAAAAATGTATCAGAAATTAGAATTGCAAGAAGGGTATACTGAAATAACAAATATGGAAAGTAAACATAAAGATATGCTGCAAGATATAGGTATTTATACTCTCTATCCTGATCAATCAGAAATACTGTTAGATCGTACAAAAGAAACGGTTGTGCTACTTCTTGAAGGCGAAATTCGTCTTGAATGGAATGAAAATTCCGTTGAAATGAAGCGTCATAATGTCTTTGATGAAGACCCATGGTGTTTGCATGTTCCAAAAGACGTAAAAGTAACTGTAACAGCTCTTTCCAAAAGTGAAGTTCTTGTTCAAAAAACAGATAATGAAAAAGATTTTGCAGCCAAATTATATACTCCGGAAGAGTGTTCCAGTACTGTAGCTGGTGAGGGAGTTTGGAACGGTACGGCTGAACGTGTTATCCGGACCATTTTTGATTACCATAACGCTCCATATTCAAATCTCGTCATTGGAGAAGTTATTTCCTATCCTGGCAGATGGTCAAGTTATCCTCCGCACCATCATAACCAGCCGGAAGTTTATTACTACCGTTTTGATAAACCGCAAGGCTTTGGGTGTGCTATGGTTGGTCCGGAAGCTTACCGTGTTGAGCATAATAGTTACATTACCATTCCCGGCGGTCTTGATCATCCTCAGGCAACGGCACCTGGATACGCCATGTATTTTTGTTGGATGATTCGTCATCTTGAAAATGATCCTTGGACAGACCGAATCATGGAAAAAGAGCACGAGTGGCTTTTAGATTCGAATGCAAAAATCTGGACGAAAAAATAAAAACATATGTCTGTGTGCAAACTGAGGGCACGCAGTTTTTTTGTTGAAACTGTAGGCGTAAATTCACAAGACCGTGCATAAAACACAAGCTGTAAGGTCAGGTGAATAAAGATGGAAGGGGGATGAAATTGTTTCCAAAGGAAAAGGCATACGAAAATTTGTTTCAGAAACCAGAGTATTTTCAAGTTTACTTTCTGTGTATTGTATTCTGTTTTTGGTTTTCGACGTATATTTATGTCCCGGTATTTGGTGTGTATTTGGATTTTTTAAATTTTGGATATTATGAAATAGGCCTGGTTATGGGCAGCTATGGAATCATGCAGATTGCTCTAAGGTTACCACTGGGAATCATAGCAGAAAAATATAAAATAGACGGGAAATTATTAGTGGCTTTCGGGTTTCTTACTGCTATTATAAGTGCCTTTTTGCTAGCTTTATCACATCATTTTTTACGCATTTTCTTAGGAAGGCTCTTGGCTGGTGTTACAGCTGCTATGTGGGTAATTATAACGATTTGGTACAGCTCATCGTTTGAGAAAAAACAATCACTAAAGGCCATGGGACATTTACAGGCTACAACTGTAGCCTCTCAATTTATTAGTATGGCATTGAGCGGATGGATTGTGAAATTAATGGGCTACACCAGCTTGTTTTGGATTAGCGAATTTTTTGCCATTATTGGACTGTTCCTTGTAATACTTCTGCCGGGAGCGGCTTCGATTGAACGAATAGAGAAAAAACAGGCAGCTAAACCTGATGAACAAGCAGTCGTTCAGCTATTCAAAGATCGAAAGCTCTGGTCATTAAGCGTTTTATCGATGCTATCGCATGCTGTATTATTTACAACCATTTTCGGCTTTTCACCGGTTTACTTTGACAATCTAAATTGTCACTCTTCGGTTATTGTGCTGCTCATCATTTCGTTTATGCTGCCCCATACACTTGCTCCAATGTTTATGGCAAAGAAAAAAGGTTCGCTTCCTAAGCCTTTTTTCGTCATGTTCTGTTGTTTTTGCATTGCCGCAGGTTCGCTTTTTCTACTGAGCTATACGGATAACTGGATCATATATTGTTTACTGCACGCTGTTTTTGGATTATTCCTTGGTTTTATATTTCCTATTTTACTAGATCAAGTTTATAAAATAGAAAATCTAACGGTTCCCAAAATCGTTATGGGTTTCTATCAATCCGTCTATTCGATTGGAATTGTTTCAGGACCCATTGCCGCCGGCTATATGGCTAGGCAAATGGATATGAAGTATATATTTATAATGTCTGCGATGATCCTTTTATTTGGTGGACTGGTGTCTTTGATGGAAAACAATATCGAACAAAACAATGCCTAAATCGTTTCTAGGTTGAAAAATGCACTTCTTATAAATGATTTTTTAATATACATGATTGTACTAGGTATTCAGGGGAATCATAATGAAACTCCAGAAATATTAATGATGAACATATTTGTGCAAGAGGT
The DNA here is from genome assembly GCF_001050115.1 of Bacillus smithii. NCBI lineage: Bacteria > Bacillati > Bacillota > Bacilli > Caryophanales > Bacillaceae > Bacillus > Bacillus smithii. The sequence goes on from NZ_CP012024.1 coordinate 1,576,248, forward strand.
TATAACATTATCAAAAAAGGAAAGCGCTTAACAAAAAAAGAAAAGTGACAGCAAAATTTAGAAAAGGTGGGGGTCTGTTTGAAAAAGGTTAAGGTCGGAATCGTAGGATTAGGGAGATTAGGGAGACAACATGCAGAAAATTTAGCTTTTCGTATTCCCAATTGCGAATTATTGGCAGTTTGTAGTGTAATTCCATCTGAAATTGAGAACGCCCAAAAAAATTTAGGGATAAAGTATGCATACACAAATTTTGATGAAATGCTTGAAAATAAAGAGTTGGATGCAATATTTATTGCTTCCCCGTCAGGGTTTCATTGTGAACAAATCGAGAAAGCGTTGAGTGCTGGTTTTCATGTGTTCAGTGAAAAACCACTTGGATTATATATTGAAGAAGCGCTGCGTGTTAGGCAGGTTGTGAATCAACACAAAGACCAAGTATTTATGATCGGCTTTATGAGAAGATATGACCGATCTTATGCGTATGCAAAAAAGAAAATTGAAGAAGGGAAAATTGGCGACCCGTATCTAATTCGCTGCTATGGTTTTGATCCTGCAAAAGCTATTAATGGCTTTATGGAATTTGCAAAAAGTAATTACAGCGGTGGTTTGTTCTTAGATATGGCTATTCACGATTTAGACCTTGCCAGATGGTTTTTGAATGCAGAAGCGAAACAGGTTTGGGCAATTGGCGGAGCTTATGCGCACCCAGAAATTATGGAATTAAAGGATGCCGAGACAGGAGCGGCATTAGTAAAATTCGAGAATAATAAAATTGGGCTTTTTGTTGCTGGACGAAACTGCGTACATGGATATCATATTGAGACTGAAATAATTGGTACAAAGGGCACATTGCGAATTGGGACCGTTCCAGAAAAAAATATGGTCACGATATTTGATGAAGCTGGAGCTATAAAGGAATGTATAGACGGATTTTTAGAAAGATTTGAACAAGCATATTTAAGTGAAGCCGAAGAGTTTATTAATTGTATTAGAGAAAGTAGACAGCCAGTTGTCACAGTGGATGACGGTGTGTTATCCACAGCTCTTGGTTATGCTTGTAAAGAGTCGTTTGAAACAGGAGAGTTGATAACGATTCAATCGCCTTATAATAATATTTTCTCTAATCAAAACTAATTTTTATTATTTTTATTATTTTAAAATAGGCAGTTCGCTTTTTAGCAATACTGCCTATTTTCTTAGACAATGTTAAGTGAATAAAGTATGGCCATCCATACATAATCCTCATACGATCATATTGAACTTCCAAGATTCTTTGATAGGGGTTGTTTACAAATTGCCTACAAAAGTGCTTAAACTTAAGTAATATCTAGGATTTCTTCCCTCATCCTGAAACCTTCTTTTTTTATAAATAGATATAGGACGCGTTTCAATCCTCTAAACATTAGTTATCATTCTCTGTTTTCTAAAATTTTGGGTCAATCCGAGAATTCCTTCTATATTTTTTTGAATTAGGCAGCACATTATACGAGAAGTAAGGGATAAATATGAAGGACAAGACGGAAGACAGAAAAAATTCATATTTTGTTTCACTATAAAATATAAATAATTACAAAAGTATGGATGCTCTCCTAATAAAAAACGAGTAGAATGCTTAGGAGAATAAAAACACTTTTTGGAAATGAAGGCTTTAACATTTTCGGAGATTTCATCATTTGACGGTCTATTTTGAAAGCGTTTCCTTATGTCTTTCTTGAAAGAAAGCACTGTACAACAATGACTGAAAAGACAAATGCCTGCGTGTACAGGAATGAATGTTTATTGCTCGATGTCACACTGTTATAGCCTCTCATCCTGTGACCTATCTTCTGCCGTTATTAAATGGGCTCATCCAAATCCATAGCGATTCAGAAGTATTTACTTTATTGCCAAAAATGTAGAGAAAATCAGAAATACACAAGTCTTTCATTATAAGGGGGAAATGATGATGAAAGCAGCGAAAATTATTCATCATAAAAAACCGTTGGAAATTCAAACTGTGTCGGATCCTAAACCAGGGCCAGAAGACGCGGTGATTAAAATCGAAGCGTGTGGAGTATGCCGCAGTGACTGGCATGCTTGGCAAGGCGATTGGTCGTGGATTGGTTTGTCTCCGGAATTACCTATTACTCCTGGGCATGAATTTGGAGGGATAGTGGAAGAAGTCGGGAAAGATGTGAAGTCATTTCGCCCGGGAGATCGTGTCACCGTTCCGTTCCATTCTGCCTGTGGGCGATGTGAATACTGCAAAAAAGGGGTGCCGAATTTATGCGAAGATCTTCAAATTTATGGATTGGTGTCTGGACTTGAAGGCGGATATGCGGAATATATTTTAATTCGCAACGCGGATTTTAACCTGATCAGGCTCCCTGACAATGTAGACAGTTTGACAGCGGCTGCAGTGGGCTGCCGTTACATGACAGGCTATCACGGTATCGTAAGAGGCAATGTCAAGCCTGGTGATTGGGTCGCTGTACATGGAGCAGGAGGGGTAGGACTTTCTGCCATTCAGGTGGCTAATGCTTTAGGAGCACAAGTCATTGCAGTCGATATTGATGATCAAAAACTTGAAATCGCTAAGCAGGAAGGCGCTGTCGCCACAGTCAATGCCAGAAAAGAAAACGTTTCCGAAGCGATAAAAGAAATAACAAAAGGCGGTGCCCATGTCGGATTAGATGCTTTAGGGATTAAAGATACCGTGTTAAATTCGGTTTTATCTCTTAGAAAAGGAGGAAGACATGTTCAAGTAGGGTTAACTACCTCAGAAGAAGGAGGTTTTGTTTCGCTTCCTGTTGACCTCATTACTGCAGCTGAAATTGAATTTGTCGGAAGCCTCGGAAATCCTCATCCAGACTACCGAGGATTACTGAGCTTGATTTCTTCCGGACGACTGAATCCGAAACGATTGATCGAACGGGAAGTCCACTTGAAAGAGGTAAACACGGTATTTGACAATATGACACAATATAAAACAAAAGGATTTAACGTCATCACTAGCTTTCGTTGATGAAAAAACCCTTCCGGATAGCGTTCCGGAAGGGTATTTAGATCGCGATGATCTTTTGCCAGTGTTCTATTGAGCTATAAAGCGACAGACTATATTAAATTGAATCCGTATCTGATCTTTTTACTATGACTTTTATTGCTGATCTGATTTCCAGTTGAATTAAAAAGGAATTTTGTTGAGGAATATCGAATATGTCAAGCAGGAATTTGAATGGTTATAATGGAACATTTTGCACAAATGTCGTTGGATGAACCAGCATCAAATGATACAAAGGGGGTGTATTCCCGGCTGCTAAAATTGTCGTCGTGCACTTTTCGATGGAAGGAATAGAAAATGACAGATGTCATCAACAAACGACGAGCCTCGTTAGTACAAGGAAAATCCGACCTGATCCTAAAGCGGCGGCAGGCGATGTTTGCTGGTTCTATCGCCATATTCGAATTTTTACGATTTTAGCAGCTTGGAATGAAAAATGGGTGAAAGATTTAAAGGAAGAGTAGCCATTGTGACAGGAGGAAGCCGCGGAATTGGAAGAGCGATCGCTGAGCTCTTTGCTGAAGAAGGAGCAAAAGTAGCGATTATAGATTTGAATGAAGAAGCATTAAGTCAAACGGCTGCTGAATTAAAAGCAAAAGGGTTTGACATTTATACGAGAGTGGCAAATGTCACTGATGCATCGCAGGTGGAAGACTTTACGAAAAAAACGGTCGACACGTTTGGCTCGATTGATATTCTTGTCAATAATGCTGGAGTCATTCGTGATAACCTGCTTTTCAAAATGACAGACTCTGATTGGAATACCGTGATGGATGTTCATTTAAAGGGATCCTTTCATTGCGCTCGTGCTGTTCAAAAATATATGGTAGAGAAACGATATGGTCGTATCATCAACATTTCGTCCACTTCGGCTCTCGGAAATCGAGGTCAGGCCAACTATGCAGCAGCAAAAGCGGGATTGCAAGGGTTTACAAAAACATTGGCTATTGAACTTGGAAAATTTGGGATTACGACTAATGCGGTAGCTCCTGGATTTATCGAAACAGATATGACAAAAGAGACAGCAAGACGACTTGGTTTATCATTTGAGGAATTTGTTCATCACAGCGTTTCACAAATACCGGTTGGAAGAAGCGGAAAGCCTTTCGACATTGCGCATGCTGTCGCTTTCTTTGCAGACGAGAATTCTTCCTTTATCAACGGCCAAGTTTTATATGTAGCGGGAGGTCCAAAAAATTAAAAGGAAGGAGTGACTTAAATGTTTGCGGAACATATTGGAAAATATTCTGAAAAAGTGAGGAATAGAATTGAAAGAAGCGTTGTTAAAAAATTTGCAGAAGCCATAGGCGATCCAAATCCAATCTATTGGGATGAGGAAACTGGAAAAAAATCTAGATATAAAAACAATATCGCTCCGCCAACGTTTCCAAAGGTCTTGGATTACGGTGTGGTGGACGGATTGAAACTTCCAAGCAAAGGGCTTATTCACGGAGAGCAGACTTTTCATTATGAGCGGCCTCTTTTTGTTGAAGAAGAAATTTATTGCTACTCGAAAGTGGAAAAGTACTATGAGAAAAAAGGAAGCAACGATCAGTTAGGATTTTTGGTTATAAAAGGCTACGGAGAAGAACCGTCCAGTGAAATCATTTTTACTACCACACAAACTATCATCATAACCGAAACAGTTAGAAAGGCGATGATCGAATGAAGGAGCTCATAAAATTGCAGGTGGGAGATTCACTGGAAGAGGTACAGCTTCCTCCCGTTACGCGGCTTGATTTAATTAAATATGCCGGGGCTTCCGGAGATTACAATCCTATTCATACCATTGATGAAGAAGCGAAAAAAGCCGGTTTGCCAGGAATTATCGCACACGGTATGTGGACAATGGGAAATCTTGCAAAGCTTTTTACTCCTTATTATGAAGAAGGGTTTATACAAGATTATTCGGTCCGGTTTAAAAGAATGGTCTTTCTTAACGATATTATTACTTTAAAAGCTACTCTAAAAGAAAAAAATGAGAATCAACTGCGTTTTCATGTTCAAGCTATAAATCAAAACGGGCAGGAAGTGGTAAAAGGAGAAGTTGTATTTTCTCCGTATTAAACATACTAAAGGGCGGATATTTAAGAGTTTTTAAACTGCGAATAGGCCTCCCTTTTTACTGCGGTGCATTTTTGAGAGCCGAGAAGAATCGTGAAGAGAGATGCTGAAATGGGGGGACAGGCAGAGAATTCATGACGTGATCATGAATTATACTTGCAACAAAAAATACGAATTTTCACATTATCATTTCTATTTTTATGTTAAAATGTTAGAAAATTTCATTTTAATAGATGATTAGCAGATAAATAGCGGGGGACGATCATGCTTAGACTTCCAATTGACGATCAAACTTATCTCAAATTACTCGAAGAACAGGATGCCGAACCATTATTTAACCTCACGGATTCTTGCAGAACATACCTTAGAGAATGGCTTCCTTGGGTTGACTCGACCAAAGCGGTAGAAGATACGATTTCTTTCATTGAGTCGTCAAAGAAAAAATTTGCTTCAAAAAATGGAATGGATGCAGGTATTTGGTACAACGGTCAGTTGGCGGGGATAATCGGATTACATTTTATTGATTGGACCAACAAGAAAACAAGCATAGGATATTGGTTAGGAGAACCATTTCAAGGACGTGGTTTGATGACCAAAGCATGTATAGCCATGATCCATCATATTTTCAACGACTTACAATTAAACAGAGTAGAAATAAGATGTGCAGTTTTGAATTCCAAAAGTCGAGCCATCCCAGAAAGATTAGGTTTTTCTAAGGAAGGGACGTTCAGGGAGGCTGAATGGCTTTATGACCATTTTGTAGACCACATCGTTTATAGCCTATTAGCTAGAGAATGGAAAACGCAAGAGAAAGATCCGTTTAAACAGTCGATTATCTAACTCTTGAAAAGTCTAAACTTTCCCGAAACTATCAATTGTGATGGGATCGATATTGATAATCTAAAGGATGAGAATTTTCTTACTGTGAATCCACAGTAACCTTGCTTAAAAATTTGGTTTCGCTTCTTAAGAAAGGTAGATTGTCGTGAAGATTAGAAAATTGAATTCAAACGAATCCCCTCCAATGGATTTACTATTGTTAGCAGATCCCGCTAAAGATTTGGTTAAAGAATATGCAACAAGAGGTCAATGCTTTGTAGCAGAAGATAATGGACAAATCATCGGAGTCTATATATTATTGCCTACAAGACCAGGAACAGTTGAGTTAGTCAATATTGCCGTTAAAAAAGAGAACCAAGGGAATGGGACTGGAAAACAGTTAGTCCAGCACGCTGAACAAAATGCGAAAAATCAAGGGTACAAAACTATGGAAATAGGTACCGGAAATTCAAGTATAGCACCACTTATCCTTTATCAAAAATGTGGCTTTAGAATAACGGGAATAGATAGGGATTTCTTCATTCGACATTATTCTGAGGAAATATTTGAAAACGGTATACAATGCAAAGATATGATACGTTTATCAAAAGATCTGTGATGTCTATGTGAGCTGCTAGGAAGAGAATAAAGGTCAGCATAGCCTTTAATGAAAATCATAGCAACACAAAATGACCGTATTAATTAAAGGAAACGGTTATTCCATAAAAATAGCTGCACTCTAGCAGCTATTTTCAACATGTTTGTTTTTTGGAAATAAATACGTTCATCTCCAAGATGATGTAAATCAAAATAATTTACAGGTGCTGAAATAACAGCGGGAAGAAGAATACAATGATAAAATATTTTGATAATTCTTTGACTTTTGTATTTTTTTTGTTTATATTAAATATGGGTGACCGGTCACCTCTAAGAAAGGGAAATTAAATTGGATGATCCAAAGAAACTAAAGCGACAGAAGATTATTGAGATTGCAGCCAAAGAATTTGCTGAAAAGGGCTATGATGCTGCAAATATAAATGAAATAGCAGCACTTTCTGGAATTGGCAAGGGATCTATTTACCTTTACTTTAAAACAAAAAAAGAGTTATTTTTAGCCACAATGGAAACCGTCGTGGAAAAATTCAATGAAATATCAGATGCTGTAATGGATCTTGATTGTTCCTTAATGGACAAATTAAAACTATGTTTAGAATATTTATTAACTCAACTTTCGCAGTGAAAAATTTATGAATAATCCTTGATTTGATAGGTTTCTTTGGGTATCTCATATTCACTTGACACTGAAAAAATTCGTCTAAAAAACAAAAAGACACCTCTTTCTTTTGGTAAACTATTGGTGACCAAACCAAAAACCAAAGAAAGAAAGGTGTCACCATTATGATAACGAAAAAAGAGTATTTTGCGCAATTACCAAAAGAAATAAAAGACGGATTTTCTGAATTACAAATTGGTAATCATTTAAGAAAAGCAGGAATTATCAAGGCTTGTGGTTATTCTTGTTTATCGATTTTTCAACTATTATTTCTTCTTGTTTTTCAATACAGAAACTGGTACCACGCCTTACAAAGCAAAAAGGCTGCCGATTTACCAGGAAAAGATACCATTTATCGTTTTTTGAACTCGTCTACGTATAACTGGAGAACCTTTTTACTATCTCTGAGCTCCGAAGTGATTCGTCGTGTGAAACAAACGATTTCGAAGCGCCGTGTTACCGTGTTTATTGTAGACGATTCGATTTATTCTCGTAACCGTAGTAAATCGGTTGAGCTTCTAGCTAAAGTATTCGATCATTCCACTCGTCAGTTTGTCAATGGTTTTCAACTATTAACGCTCGGATGGTCCGATGGCTTTACATTTGTACCTATCGATTTCGCTCTTTTGAGTTCAGCGAACCAAAAGAATCGCTTGAACGAAATCCATTCGTCCATTGATAAACGAACCACAGGCTACAAACGACGGCTCGAGGCATTGGAAGCAAAACCAAACATGGTGTTGAAATTAGTAGAACATGCATTGGATAAAGGAATTTTCGCTGATTATGTGCTCATGGATACATGGTTTACTCATGCCCCGTTGGTGGAGAAGATTCACTCCAAAGGCCTTTTTGTCATTGGTATGGTCAAACAGCTGAAACAACGGTATCTTTTCAACGGAGAACGTTTAACCTTGGAACAACTGTATCGAAAAGCGAAACGAGACATTGGCAAAAAAGAAACACTCGGCTCGATTCACGCAACCCTTCATACGGGTTTACCAGTGAAAATCGTGTTTGTGCGGAATCGAAACAACCAAAGTGAATGGCTAGCCATTTTGAGTACAGATACCACGCTGTCTAATGAAGAAATCGTTCGAATCTATGGGATGCGTTGGGACATTGAAACCTTTTTTAAATTCAGTAAATCGTTTTTACATTTAGCCAAAGAGTTTCAAGGTCGTTCCTATGACATGATGATTAGCCATACTACCATTGTCTTCACTCGGTATATCTTGATTGCTTGGCAACTTCGGAAAGAAGAGGATCCGAAGACCATGGGCAACTTATTCTTGTTTCTATGTGACGAAGTAAAGGAGATGGACTTTAAAACGGCTTTACTACAATTGATTTCTCTTTTCCAAACTTTGGCTGAAGCTAAGGTTTATTTGAGTATGGACATTTTTCAGTGTCAACTGTCCAATTGGATTACTTCTTTACCTCGTTATATCAAGGACTGTCTCCATATTTCTGTGTGCGAAAGTTGAGTTTATAATTAAACATTCGGAAAAATCATTCCAAAAATGTCCATTTATTACGGAGGTGAAATATGTCCTTAAATACAGATTTCTCTACTGCTATTGTTATTTGTATTATTACTGGTTTATTATTCATTCTTGTTGGTTGGCTTATTTGGAGAAAAAAGAAATTGAAATTAATTGCCGGGTATGATGAAAAACAATATAAAGGAGATAAGAATAAATTAGCAAGAGTGATGGGAATATATTCGATTACTCTTGGGATTATTATAATAATTTTCCCTTTTCTAATGGAATATCTGGGTGACTGGTCTTCATGGATATTAATTGGAATCATTGTGCTTTTAACGTTTTTCACTTTAATTAGAGTCTATTTTTAAATGAATACAAAATATGAAATAAGGTGAATTAATTATGTCTAAAATTATTGTCCTTTATGATAGTTGGTGTCCTCTCTGTGTGAGTATGAAAGAAAATATACAACGTCTTAATTGGTTACGTCTTATTGAATTCCAAACCATACGTGATGATTCAAGAATAATAAACATTCCCATACAGAAATTAGAAAAAGAAATGCATTGTATAAATATTAATAATGGAAAGATTGCAACTGGAATTGATGCAATTGCTTCAATCATCGCTAGAATTCCCTTGCTGACCATCTTTTACATTCCAATTAAATTATCAAGTTATTTCGGATTCGGTCATTATGTTTATAATTATATAGCAAGCACAAGAAAAATTGTACCAATAGGCAATTGCTCAGAAGAAACTTGTGATATTAAAAACATTTAAGTAACAAATATAAAGAAAGATAGGGGGAATTTTAATAAGGTCATGAATCAGGAAATTAAGAATAATACTGTAATGTCTTTCTATATTACTCTGTTTATCTTGTTATCGATTTTTGTACTTTCTATTATTGCTGCCTTACCACCAAATCCTATTAATATAAAAAGTGATTATAAACTTGTGATTTCGCAAATAATGCCACAAGGATGGGGGTTCTTCAGCAAAAGTCCTAGAGATGAATACTTGGATGTCTATTCTTTAGATGGAGAAAAGTCAGTAAAATGGCCAAATATGAGAGTTTCAAACCTATTTGGGATTAGTAGAGAAGGTAGAGCACAAGGAACAGAAATTGGGATGTTTCTACAAGAAATACAAGGGTCTGAATTTAAAGAATGTTCAAAATATGATATAAAATATTGTATTAAAGAGATAGAGGATGTTAAGCCAATTGAAATTATAAACAAAACACCTGAACCAACCCTTTGCGGAGTACATATTATTACAATCAAGGAACCAATGCCATGGTCTTGGAGTTCTAGTATAGAAAGAAATTATAAAACTATGAAAATGGTGAAGGTAGAATTAAAATGTTCCAAAACATAAAGGAATCAACTGTAAACCAACTAAATAACCTTGGATCTCCATTTACCAATGTTTATGGTTTAGCAAGAACCATTTTAGCACTTTCCTCTATTATGACTCTTATGTTTAATGAAGTGAGTACACTATTCAAACCCGTGGCAGGGATTGAAGAATATCCATTTTGCTCCACTGGCATTAGTCGTATAAGTGCATTTTGTATTTTACCTGTAGAGTTCTTACCAACCGTTAAAATTATTGTGATTTTCTTATTACTACTGGTAGCGTCAGGGTGGAGACCAAGAATCACAGGGATAATACATTGGTGGATTGCATTTAGTATCCAAAACTCAATGACAACACTAGATGGTGGAGATCAAGTTATTAGTGTATTAACCTTTTTATTACTTCCTATTACTTTAGGAGATAAAAGAAAATGGCATTGGGAAAGAAAAACTTCAGTAGAAGAATCAAAAGTTGCTAATGCGATTGCTTGGGCAGCTATCTTCGTTATCCAACTTCAAATTGCTATTTTATATTTACATTCTAGTATTGCAAAACTGTTTAATGCAGAATGGGTTAATGGAACAGCTGTTTACTACTATATCAATGACCCAATGTTTGGAGTAAATCCAAAACTTATGACCCTTATTGAACCAATTGCGGAAAGTTGGTTAATTATTATACCTACTTGGGGAACAATCGTTTTGCAATTATTACTATTTTGTGGATTATTTTCTAATTATCTCAACTTTCGCAGTCCAAAATCTTGTTTAAATGCTTGATGTAAATGGTTTTGGGAAGTACAAAATTATCATTTGACATTTTTTAAAACATAAAGAAAGACACCTATTCTTTTGGTAAAATATTGGTGACGAAACCAAATCCAAAAGAAAGGTGTCACCACTATGATAACGAATAAAGACTACTTTGCGCAATTACCAAAAGAAATTAAACAAGGATTTTCCGAATTAAATATTGGATATCATTTAAGAAAAGCGAATATTACGAAACTTTCCGGGTATTCTTGTCTTACTGTTTTCAAACTGATTTTTCTTTTAGTCTTCCAATATAAGAACTGGTTTCGTGCTTTTATGAGTAAACGATCTCAGGATCTGCCCGGAAAGGATACAGTCTATCGCTTTTTAAATACACCAACCTATCATTGGAGAAAGTTTCTGCTTTCATTAAGCAGTGAAATGATCCGTCTGCTTCAACCATTAACTTCAAAAGATCGTGTCACAGCTTTTGTGATTGATGATTCTGTCTTTTCAAGAAACCGTAGTAAGTCGGTTGAACTGTTGGCTAAGGTTTTTGATCACTCTACCCATCAGTACTTGAAAGGGTTTCAAATGCTTACCCTTGGCTGGACCGATAGTTTTACTTTTATTCCCATTGATTTTGCTCTTCTAAGTTCACCGAAAAAGGAAAATCGCCTGCAAGAAATCAATACCAATATTGATAAACGAACATCTGGCTATAAGCGTCGCCAGGAAGCTCTGAAATCAAAACCGGACGTGGCTTCAGCTTTACTTGATCATGCGCTTGAAAAAGGGATTATAGCTGACTATGTTCTCATGGATTCCTGGTTTACACAAGCGCCTTTAATTGAGAAGATTACGAACAAAGGGTTATTTGTCATTGGCTTGGTGAAGCAATTAAAGCAGCGATACGTTTACAATGGTGAACGTTTCACACTGAATCAACTTTACAAATTGGCAAAACCTCACATGGGTAAAAAAGACATTCGCGGATCCGTTTATGCTACTTTAGACAATGGAATTCCAGTAAAAATTCTATTTGTACGAAACCGTAATAAACGGAGCGAATGGCTTGCCATTCTCAGCACAGATACAACATTAGAAAATGAAGAGATCATTCGTATTTACGGCATGCGTTGGGACATTGAAGTCTTCTTCAAATGCAATAAATCCCTTTTAAATTTAGAGAAAGAATTCCAGGGACGTTCCTACGACATGTTAATTAGCCATACAACCATTGTTTTTACACGATATATTCTCATTGCTTGGCAAATGCGAAAAGAGGAGGATCCTAAGACGATTGGCAACCTTTTTTACATCCTTTGCGAAGATGTAAAAGACATAGATTTTATTACTGCCCTTCAATCACTTATTGACCTTTTCCAAACTTTGGCGGAAGCCGAGGTTTCTTTGAACATGGACATCTTTAAAAATCAAATGAATAAATGGTTGGCCACTATACCTAATTATATCAAGCAATGCTTAAATATTACTGTGTGCGAAAGTTGAGTTATTAAAATTTGGTGAGAACTACATTCCATTTGTAATTTTGTGGTCCAGGTACCAATTGCAAAACCACCCTGATTTTCAAGATGAAGTGTTTGAGATATTTAAAGACCTCAGACATCCGTTCTGTGAAATATTAAAGGAAGGTACGAAACAGGGAATCTTTAAAACTCCCTATCCTGAAGCAGCGGGTTATTTAATACTTTCAATGGTTTATACATTGATTCCTAATTTGCAGCCAAAGAATTTGCCATTAGATTTACCTGTAGATGAAAAAATTGAATTTTTAATCAACTTCGTACTAAATGGATTAGGGTGTAATAAAAATTAGGGAAATAAGTTTTCCTTTTTTTAAACAACATAAATGGGTGACTGGTCACTCACCCGAAAGGAAGAAAGAATGTTGAATAAATTTGATTCTGTTAAGACGGCACCAGAAGTGTTATCAAAAGGTGGATTGATCCCTGTTTCCCGATGACGAATGTAGAGAAAAACGAAGGAGAACTAGTGGAAATTCTGAATTCATTACACTTTAATCCATAAATTTTGGTGGAAGATGTTCTAACACTAAGTCAAATGCCGATTCCCGTAAAAAATTTGAAGCTTTTATGTGAATAGATCTGAAATTCAAACTAGAGAATAGGATGATGAATGAATGTTTACCAAACTCGCAAAATGGGTGACTGGTCACCCAAAGAAAATCCTGTTATTTTGGATTTTAATATTATTAGCAGGGGGATACTTTGCCATTAATCTTCCTAATCAATTATCTTCTGGTGGTTTTAATGACCCTAAAAGCGAATCGATGACTGAAAAGAATATAATACAAAAAGAATTTTCCAATAAATATCCTCAAAACTTAATTGTGGTGGTTCAACACAAATCAAAGACAGTTTCTGATAAAGATTATGAAAAGATTATTGGAGAAATTAAGAACTAACTCAATGGTTTTAGCCAAATTAAAGAAGTAACGACTTATTATGATCACAAGAATAAACAATTAGTCTCTAAAGATAAATCAACAACTTATATAGCAGTTGGACTATCTGCAACTGAAGATCAAGCAGCGAGCTTGGTACCTAAGATTGAATCTAAATTAGGCAGTATTGGTCATAAAAATTTTAACGTGAAAGTAACCGGTGGACCCGCTCTTAATTACGCTTTAAATAAAGCTACAAAAGAGTCGGTATCAAAAGCTGAAATGATTGCATTTCCGGTAATGGTTATAGTTCTTCTCATCGTATTTAGGACTGTATTTTCTGCAGTATTGCCTTTAGCAATGGCAATGTTTGCTCTAACTGGTACGATGGCTACAGTATATTTTATAGCTCAGAACTATTCTCTAAATATTTTAGTTACCAATATTATCAGTATGGTTGGGCTAGGAGTTGCGGTTGACTATTCACTGTTTATCGTAAGTAGGTACAGAAAAGAGCTGGAGCATTCAAGTGTTATCGAGGCAGTAAAAAAAACGATGGAAACGGCAGGTAGATCTGTTCTTTATTCGGGCTTAACTGTAGCAATTAGTTTATCCGCTTTGTTTATTCCCAATATAATGATTTTTAATTCCATCGCATTGGGAGGAGTCATCGTCGTTTTCTTCTCTATCTTGGTTTCCATAACATTGTTGCCCGCTCTTTTAACAATGATGGGAACCCGGGTAAACAAATGGAGAATACCTTTATTTAATAGGCGTAATAAAACAAATATATGGGAACGGTTGGCGAATAAGTTAATTAAACATCCAGTTGTCTTTTTAATCCCATCGCTTTTCATTCTATTGATCATTGCTGTTCCTGCCATAAAAACAAACATGCAAGTACCAGTTGCTAGTGCATCTTCTATTCCAAACGATTCTCCGGAACGTGAAGGATTTGAGATGTTGATCAATAAGTTTGATCAAGGTGATGTATTTCCAATTGAGATTGTTTTGAAATCGCAACATGGAAAAATAATTGATAAATCAAACTTAGAAACAGTTAATCGAATTACAAATGAAGTAAGCAAATTGGATTACGTTGATAAAGTAACGAGTATCACTAATTGGAACAATGAATGGAAATTAGAAGATTATGAAGGAGCTTATAAAAATTTCAATTTGTTTTCAGGCACACTAAAAGAACAATTAGAGAACTTGTTAAATGCAGACAATGGCAAAGATACTACAGTTATCCTTGTAGCATCTGATATAGCAGCAGATTCAAAAATCTCTCATAATCTTGTAAAGGATATCAGGGAAACCGTTAAGAAAAACAATACGAATCATCTAACTACTTATGTAGGGGGAGAAACTGCAACAGGATTGGATTTTGACCATAAGGTTTTCGAAAGTATTCCGATCATGATTTTAACCGTGTTTATAGTCAGTTTCTTTGTTTTAGTCATAACCTTTAAATCCATTATTATTCCAATTAAAGCAATTGTCCTAAATACACTTGTCACTTTAGCAAGTATAGGAGTATTGGTTTTTGGTTTTCAAAACAAGTTCTCATTAAACTTTGACCCGAATCAAACCATAAATTCAATCACGCCAGTTGTACTTTTCACGGTTCTCTTTGGACTAAGTATGGATTATGAAGTAATTATCATTAGTCGAATGAAAGAATTTTTTGAAGAAGGTCTATCCCATGACAATAGTATCGTGAAAGGATTATCAGATACAGCAGGATTAGTGAATGGAGCAGCAATTATAATGATAGCTGTTTTTGGCGCATTTTCATTAGTAAATGTAAGAGTTGTTGCAGAGATGGGACTTGGATTAGCATTTGCAATACTTGTGGATGCTTTATTGGTAAGAACGATTCTAATTCCGATATTGATGAAATTATTTGGAGAATTAAATTGGTGGATACCGTTTAAAAAGAAAGGAACATCAAAAACAAAAGTTCCACATGAATCATTACCTGTACGGGGAGGAACAAATTCATGATTGATACAGTTGGGTTTCTAAATGTAGAAGGAGTATACTTCATTACGTTTTTTAAATAAAGAAAATGTCGCAAAGGACACTATATTATTTTAATGCGAGTGACCCAATATGACAGTAGCAGCACAAAATGGCCGTTAACGAGAGGAAACGGTTATTCCATAAAAATAGCTGCACTTTTAGCAGCTATTTTTATGCTTTAAACATGTTCATTTTTTTGAAATAAAAGAACGGTAGGTTCGTGATATGAAAAAAGCAATGATGATCAAACGGTGACTGCTTGTCCAATACGAGTCGCTTCATGTACTTCCACGAGACGACCGCTTTTCACGTCATAAATAAATCCGTAGATCGGAATGTAATTTGGCACGAGAGGGTGAGAACGAATGCGTTCAACATCGTCGATGACACTTTGTTTTAGATTGCGGATTGGCAAAAATTCTATGTACTCGCCTTCTTTCGAACCGGAGTCTCTTCCTACATCTTTCCAATTTTGTCCGTCAAATTCAGCTGTTTCCAGGCTGTTGGAGAGCAATTGGCGGATCACGTCATTGGTAAATGTCTCCATCCCACAATCGGTATGATGAATCACGAACCATTCTCTTGTTCCTAACAGTTTATATGAGATAATGAGGGAACGAATGGCATCGTCACTTGCACGACCTCCGGCATTTCTGATCACATGAGCATCACCCTCTGCTAGTCCTGCAAACTTAGCCGGATCAAGACGGGCGTCCATGCAAGTCAGAATGGCAAAACGACGCTTTGGCGGCAGCTGCAAATGGGCTTTATCGCCGAAATGAGCAGAGTATTCTTCGTTGGCGGCCAATACTTCATTTAAAATGTCACTTATTTTCCAACACCCTTCCTTTCAAAATTACATAAATCATATCTGTTTACTGTGATTATATCCAATCGCTGTGTGGCCGTCAATTTATTTTTAGAATATTTAGATTTTTATTTTCGGTTTTCTATAAAAAGAGATCGTTATTTTCAATAGAATCTATAAAGAGATTTCTCCTTATTTTTATGAACAGGAATTAGGATCCTTTTTGCGAAATAAAACAAATATAACGATCTTTTTTGGAGGTGCTGAAGTGACAATTGGTCAAGAGTATTTAAAGGTTGTGCGTGAACGTTTTTTGGATATGAAGAAAACAGCAGAGAGAGCGATGGAACAATTGTCCGAAGATGAACTTTTTTACTGTTTTAACGAAGAATCCAATAGTATTGGCATGATTGTTAAACATATGAACGGCAACATGATTTCGCGCTGGACCGACTTTTTTGCTTCAGACGGAGAAAAACCAAATCGAAATCGCGATGATGAATTTACCAACGATCTAAAAAGCAGGGAAGAACTACTTGATCGCTGGGAAAAAGGATGGCAAATTTTTTTAAAAACTTTATACGAAATCGACGAAAAAGATCTTTTAAAAACCATCACGATCCGGAATGAGCCTCATACTGTCATCCAAGCTATCGAAAGACAAATGTACCACTATTCTTATCACATCGGACAGATCGTCTATATTGCAAAACAAATAAAATCTACAGATTGGAAAACGTTAACGATACCAAAGAGAAGACAGTAGAGTAGCACCATCGTTGGAATGAATGAAGCTGTTAAAATGATTTTTTAAACCAGATTACGATACTGGCTTTTAGGAATTTCTTTTAATGGGGCGAAAGGGGGACTCGATTTGAATTCAGGGAAATCATCTGGAAGTGGCAAAATGTCCATTCAATATGGATGGAAAATCGGATTTTTGCCTAATGAATGCATTAAAGATGAACCGGAAGGAAGTCCATGTCGATCATTTGATGATGCTCAAACCGTATATTCCTAGCATTTATTATGGAGCTGAGTTCACTACCATTTGGTTGAAAAATTTAAAATCGTTAATAGCATCCGTATCATAAAAGAATTGATAGATTTTTTGGATGAATGATAAAAATCTTTCTATCACCGGAAGTATTGCTTTTTTGTCATTTCCGGTGATAAGATTAATCATAAAAATAAAACCTATTATTCATACCAAAAAACTAAGAATAGAAAAGAGGGAGATGCACATTAGTGATCAGTTTGGATTAGATCAAAGTCCGATCCTTGAAGGCTCTTCAGCTGTTGACGCCTCGCTCAAAAAGCAGGGGGCTACTCGCGCTTCTGGGTGTCGAAGCATCATCATACGGAACAGTTGGCCGGGTCGTCTCCGGAAGTTTTAATGTCGTATTTGCTTGCCCGAACGAGGTCGATCCGCATCGGATCAGGAGGCGTCATGCTTCAGCATTATAGTCCTTTTAAAGTAGCGGAAAATTTTCATGTTTTGTCTACTCTAGCTTCCGGAAGAGTCGATCTTGGGATTGGGAAGGCTCCGGGCGGACTGCCGTTATCGACAAAAGCGTTGCAATTTAGCGCCGTGAATGACGGACAATATTTTGAAGAAAGGTTTCTTTTTTTAAAAAATTAATTGAAAATTCAGTCTGTTAAGATCATCCGCTTGCCGGGATCTCGAAAAAATTACAATAGCCGTTTGGAAAGAGGGACGGTCTGAAGTGCGATGGTGTGGATGCCACCCATAAAAGGAAGGTAGGGACATGCTTAGCAATGAAGAGGCAGAAAGTAACGGAGAATATTCAAATTACAAGAGATGTATCTGTTCCTATGAGAGATGGGACCATTTTGTATGCAGATATATACCGGCCAGATGACCAAGAAAAATATCCGGTTTTGCTATTAAGAACCCCTTACAACAAGAGCGATGCCCAGACAATGAATTACGCTCATCCAATATGGTATGCCCAAAATGGGTATGTAGTTATTGTTCAAGATACTCGTGGGAGGTGGGAGTCTGAAGGGACATTTGATCCTTATCGGACGGAAGGACAGGACGGCTATGATACGGTTGTATGGTCGGCGCATTTGCCTGATGTAGAACCTAAAGTCGGGATGTACGGTTTTTCTTATGCTGGTGCAGTGCAATTGTTAACAGCTGCTGAGAGGCCTCCTTATTTAAAATGTATTGTTCCGGCAATGATTGGTTCGGATGGCTATAACGGACAGGTTTATAAACATGGTGCATTTGCTCTTGCTTTGAATTTGTCTTGGACATTGTTTGTTAGCCAGAATGAAGGGTTTCGCAGAGGAAAATGGGAGTGGTTAAAAGAGATTTCTTTCAAGACTCCGACGATCCACTCATTCTATCATTACCTGCCTTTGAAGGATGTGCCGGTTGTAAAAGAGGAATTAACACCATTTTATAAAGAGTGGCTTGAACATAACGTGAGGGATGAATATTGGGATCGATACTCTATACGGGACTATTGTGAGAAAATAACCGTTCCTGCTCTACATATTGGTGGATGGTATGACATCTTCATCGACGGAACAATTGAAAACTTTCAAGGTATAAAAAAATATGCGAACGCTGTGGCAGCCAATGAACAATATTTGTTTATTACTCCTTGGTACCATATGCCATGGTCGAGATTTGTTGGTGAACTTGATTTTGGAAAAGATGCCGGCAACCGCATCGATGAAATTCAACTGAGCTGGTTTAACCGATGGTTAAAAGATGAAGTAAACGAATGGGGACATAAAAAGCCAGTGCAGTACTTTTTGATGGGCAGCAATGAGTGGAGAGAGTCATCTCAATGGCCGCCTCCTAATACGGTAAATACCAATTACTATCTGCATAGTTCATATAAAGCCAATTCAATCAATGGTGATGGAAAGCTCTCCATTCATCCACCTGAAAATGAATCACCTGATATTTTTGTTTATCACCCTTCCATTCCAGTACCGGCACTTGGCGGAAGATCAGGAGCTGATCCCGTTTTAACGCCGATGGGTCCGAAAAATCAACTTCCCATTGAAGTGAGAAACGATGTTTTAGTTTATACATCAGACATATTAGAAGAAGATGTTTCTGTTGTTGGCGACATAAAAGTCATCCTGTATGCATCGACGACTGCGCAAGATACAGACTTTGTCGTGAAGCTCATCGATGTTCATCCGAACGGAAATGCGTATAACGTTGCAGAAGGAATCATTAGGGCGAGTTTTCGGAACTCCTTGGAACGACAAGAACCTGTGCCGGCTTCCCGAGTCATTAAATATGAAATAATTGCCGGCGCTGTTGCCAACGTTTTTCATAAAGGGCATTCCATTCGTCTTGATATAACTAGTTCATTGTTTCCGACATTTGACCGTAATCCAAATAGATTGGTCAAACCGGGAAGTGCGACGGAAGCGGATTTTATTGCTGCAACTCAAACGATTTATCATGACGGACGATATCCGTCGCATGTCGTCCTACCGATTGTTAAAGAGTAACTCCGAGTTTTAAAATGAATGTCCACGTTAAAAAGAAGGAAGGAACACATGGAAAAAAAGTTCGTTTGGTTTGATTTAGGCTATACCCTTTTTTATCAGCAACGAGAGGACGTTTATCAGCAATTTTTAGCGGAAAATGGAATTTATATTTCGTTGGAAAAAATCGAAAGGGCTTATCATCTGACAGATAAATATTTTATGAGAGAGTATCCTAGTGTTTTAGGAAAAGATGTTCAAACTTTCTATCCTTGGTATTTAGGTGTTTTGAATTTTAAGCTTGGCCTCCATTTTCATTTGAGCAGACAGAGCGAAAGAATGCTGGAGATGAAAAAGCCTATAGAGCAATGGCGTCCTTTCGCTTTTGTGAATTCGGTGTTAACTAAATTAAAAAGGCATTCTTACGGACTGGGAGTGATCAGCAACTGGGATCACAGTGCAAGAGAACTTTTGGAAAGACATCATTTAACTGCTTATTTTGATCATATAATTATTTCTTCAGAAGTTGGCGTTGAAAAGCCGGATGCAGCGATTTTTGAAATAGCTTTAAAAGACGCTGGCGTGTCCGGAGAAGAGTGCATATACGTCGGGGACAACTACTATGATGATGTGGTTGGCAGTTCGAAAGTAGGAATGAAAGCTTTGTTGATTAATCGGTTTAATCAGGAGGGAATAGAGGAAATTCGGTATCCTCACACGATTCGTTCTATAGAAGAAGTGCCAGATTTATTAAATAAAATGGATCTTCTTTTATAAATATAATTCCTCATTTTAACGTAAAGGGGAGTCATTTGGATGGCTTTAAGTATTAAAAGAAGAAAAAGGAAAAAAACCAATTTCATGAAAAGGCTATGGTTAAGCATTTCGATTGTTTTATTGCTATCCGCATGTGAAAGCCAAAAAGAGGTATCAATTGGCACTTCTTCCACAAAAGAAAAAGGGGATAAAGAAGTGGTCGTCGCAGTTCCTCAAGATCCCGATTATTTGGACCCATTTTTGGCTCAAGCCGCGGGAACAAGAGAAATAATGTTCAATGTTTTTGAAGGGCTGCTAAAGCCAAACAATAAAGGTGAGCTTATCCCGGCAATTGCGAAATCTTATAAAATTTCGCAGGATGGTTTAACTTATACATTTGTGCTGAGAGATGGAGTCAAATTTCATAACGGGCAAGAGGTGACTGCTGAGGATGTAAAGTATTCCTATGATCTTTTAGCGGGGATTGGTACAGGAAAACCATTGTACACTTCATTTAGCAATGTGGAATCTATTACGGCACCGGATAAGAAAACGGTCGTCATTAAACTGAAACAAAGGGAAGCCGCTTTCTTAACGGCAGTGACGGCTGCCGTTATTCCGAAAGGTTATAAGGACAGCAATAAAACTCCAATTGGGACAGGTCCTTTTAAGTTTGTGGAATACTTGCCAGGGCAGCGTCTTGTTCTGGAGAAAAACCCTAATTACTATGTGAAAGGTGTTCCTTATTTGGACAAGGTTGAGTTTCAGATTATTAAAGATGCCGAAGCCGCTTTCTTGGCTTTTAAATCAGGAGAAATTGATATTTATCCTCGAATCGGCAGTGAAAAATTAGATGAGTTAGGCAAAGGATACAAATATGTAAGCGCTCCGCAAAACTTAGTACAATTACTTGCATTTAACCATAAAAGAAAGCCATTCAATAACAAATTGGTCCGCCAGGCAATCAATTATGCTATTGATAAAGATGAAATTATTAAAGGAGTGGCTTTAGGAAAAGGAACAAAGATCGGTTCGAACATGAGCCCGATTATGGGCAAATATTATCAAGAAGACTTGGAAGACAAGTATGCGTTTAATATCAAAAAAGCGAAAAAGTTACTTGCAAAAGCGGGTTATCCGAATGGATTTGAAACAACGATAACGGTACCGTCCAATTATCAATTTCATGTGGATACAGCTCAAGTAATCGCGCGGTATCTCGAAAAAATCGGAATTAAAGCAAAAATTGAAACCGTCGAATGGGGAGTATGGCTTGATCGTGTTTATCAAGGCAGAGATTATGACATGACCATTATAGGGCTGGATGGAAAATTAGATCCATATGAAATCTTAAATAAATATTTATCAACATCCAAAAATAATTTCTTTAATTTTTCTAACACCCAGTTTGATCACGTGTTAGAACAGGCAAGAACGGCAATGGATGAAAATAAGCGGGTAGAACTCATTAAAAAGGCACAGACCATTTTGGCTGAAGAAGCAGCAGCCGTTTATATTATGGATCCGAACACAAATACGGCATTAAAAGACAATTTGGAAGGATATAAAACGTATCCGATTTATGTTCAAGATTTGTCAACGATTAAGGTGAAAGAATAAGAGGCAATGAATTAGGCAAAGGGACAAGGTGATTGTATGAATTTTGTAGTAAGGAGAATCATTACTTTTTTTCTGACACTGATTTTTGTCGTTTTCCTGTCTTTTTGCGCATTTCGAATTATTCCCGGGAATCCCGCTTTGGCGATTTTAGGAACGGAGGCTACCCCGGCGCAATTAGAAGCTCTAAATAAAAAACTCGGAACTGACAAACCTCTTATCGAACAATTTGGATCATGGATGACGGACATTTTTCATTTAGATTTTGGAGAATCGCTGCGATTTTCTGAACCCGTTTTAAATTTAATAATAAGCCGCTCCTCCGTTACGTTTTCTTTAGCCATCATTGCTTTAAGCATAATCATTGTTACAGCGATACCTTTAGGAATTTTGGCAGCGAAGAGCAAAGGGAAAACGATGGATTTTTTGATCTCGATCATTACACAAATCGGGCTTTCGGTTCCTTCGTTTTGGTCTGGCATTCTGCTTATATTGATTTTCGGATTTACATTGAATTGGTTTTCTGCAGGGGGATACGTTCCGTGGTCGAAAAATCCATTCCTGGCTTTTCGTTCTCTTTTCTTGCCGTCGCTGGCAGTAGCAATTCCGCAGATCGCCATCGTTGTACGATATTTACGAACTACGATGATTGAACAGCTGAACGAGGATTATGTCCGTACTGCATATAGTAAAGGCTTAAAAGAATCGACTATTTATTTTAAACATGTATTAAAAAATGCCCTTATCCCTGTCGTTACAGTAGTTGGAATGAATTTTGGCGAAATTCTTGCAGGAAGTTTAGTCATTGAACAGGTTTTTACACTTCCCGGGTTTGGAAGTTTGCTTGTTTCCGCCATCGGCAGCCGTGATTATCCGCTTATTCAAGGGATGGTCCTTATTATAGCGTTTCTTGTTGTTTTAGTTAACTTAATAGTGGATTTAACCTATCGTTGGTTAGATCCGAAAATAGAATTAAAATAGGGTGGTCCGCATGAATCTTTCGAAAAACAGCAATCTATGGATTGGAATGATTTTGGTTTCGGCAATGTTTTTACTCATGTTGGTAAGTTTCGTCTATTTGCCGCACAACGTGAATGAAATGAACATTGGGGATCGCCTTGCCAGTCCAAGCCGCAAGCATCTTTTAGGGACAGATAACTTTGGAAGGGATATTTTAAGCCGCGTAATGGAGGGTTCTCAAACAGCTTTTACAGTAGGTTTCTTCTCCGTTGCCATTGGCATCACCGGTGGATTGGTCATCGGGGCTGCTTCGGGTTATTTAGGAAAATGGGTGGATGAAATTTTGATGCGCCTGATGGATGCTTTATTGGCATTTCCAGGAATTATCATAGCACTCGTTCTCGTCTCTATTTTTAAGCCCGATTTAACGCAGACGATTATAGCGGTTGGTATTTTTTTTATTCCCGGGTTTGCCCGAATTATTCGCAGCGGCTTTTTGGCCTATAAAAAAACTGATTTTGTAACAGCGGCCAGACATTTAGGAGCGGGGCATCTTAGAATCATTGTTTATCATATTCTTCCAAATATTTTGTCGCCTATTATTGTAGCAGCCTCTTTAAATTTTTCAGCTGCTATTTTAATAGAAGCGGCACTCAGTTATTTGGGATTAGGTGTTCAACCTCCGGATCCAAGTTGGGGCAGAATGTTGAATGAATCGCAAAGTTACATTTATAAAGCACCATGGTATACACTTGCTCCCGGCATATTCATTACGTTGACGGTTCTTGGATTCAACTTGCTTGGAGATGGGATAAGGGACTGGATAGCGCGGAAGGACTAGAAAGGAGGGAAAGTAATGTTGAAAGAAAATCATGAGAAAGAAGAGCTGCTTAAAATAAGTGATCTTCATGTTTCGTTGAAAAATTCGAGAAGAAATCTGAAAGTCATTAATGGAGTCTCTTTAACAATCCACGTGGGTGAAGCATTAGGGATTGTTGGTGAATCTGGGAGCGGAAAAAGCGCTCTTGCTCTTTCCATCGTAGATCTTCTGCCGAACTCCATGGTTTTATCAGAAGGTAGAATTACATACGGTTCCCAATCTCTTCATGAAAAAAAAAGAGACGAAATACGTCGCTTACGCGGAAAAGAGATTTCGATGATTTTTCAAGATCCAATGACCTCACTGAATCCTTCATTGACAGTGGGAGAACAGATAATGGAAATGTTTACGTTTCATTTAGGAATGAAGCGTAAGGAGGCAAAACAGCAAGCTGTTCATATCATGAAAAAAGTGGGCTTATCCCGGCCAGAAGATTTGCTGAAAGAGTATCCCCATCGACTTTCAGGAGGGATGAGGCAGAGGGTGATGATTGCCATTGCTTTAGCCTGCTATCCTAAATTGCTCATTGCTGATGAGCCAACAACTGCTTTAGATGTGACCATTCAAGCTCAAATCCTGCAATTGATGGAAGAAGTGAAGAAAGAAGGGACGGCTCTTCTGTTTATTTCTCATGATATGGGGGTTATAGCCGAAATTTGTGATCGTGTGGCGGTCATGTATGCCGGACAAATTGTTGAAGAAGGAACGGTTCAGCAAGTATTTGACTCTCCTCAGCATCCTTATACAATCGGGCTTTTAAATTCAATTCCCACGCCAAATAAGAAAAATAAACGTTTATATTCCATTCGTGGAACAGTTCCTGCTATTTCTGATAGGGGAGCAGGTTGCCCGTTTCATTCTCGGTGTGATCATGCAATGGATATTTGCTTTCATCATAATCCGGAATTTATTCAGACGAATGACCGGCAGTTGGTCCGTTGTTTTTTGGTTAAGAAGGAGGGAGGGAGTTTTCATGCCGGCACCCGATCTAGTTGAAATACTGAACTTGAAAAAACATTATCCAATTCATCGTTTTGGTATAAAGAAAAAGGTAATCCGAGTCGTGGACGGTGTATCTCTTTCAATAAAAAAAGGGGAAACACTTGGACTGGTAGGAGAAAGCGGGTGCGGTAAATCAACTACCGGACGAATGATCGCGCAACTTATTTCTTCAACAGAGGGAGAAATATTTTTTAAAGGAGAAAATATATCCAATTTCGTTGGAAAGAAATCAAAACAGCTGAGTAAAAAAATTCAGTATGTATTTCAAGATCCGTATACATCGCTAAACCCGAGGCATAAAATTGGTGCATTATTAAAAGAACCTTTAACCATCCACAACATTGGAAATAAACAAGATCGTCGTCAATCTGTTTTGGAAATGCTTGAACAAATAGGTCTTGATCCATCTTTTGAAAATAAGTACATCCATCAATTGAGCGGCGGTCAGCGTCAGCGTATTGCGATTGCTCGTGCGCTTATGCTGCGCCCTGAACTTCTTATTCTGGATGAACCTGTTTCTGCACTTGATGTTTCGGTTCAATCACAAATATTAAATTTGTTAAAAGACTTACAACAGCAATTTTCGTTGACGTATTTATTTATTTCGCATGATCTTAACGTTGTTCATTATATGAGTGATCGAGTAACCGTTATGTATTTAGGGAAAATTGTGGAGGCATCGGCTGTTGATCATATTTACAAAGAACCACTTCATCCTTATACGCAAACCCTTGTTTCTTCTATACCTTCAGTTTTGAAAGAAGAAAAGCGAAAACGAATTTTTTTAGAAGGGGAGATTCCAAATCCTTCGTCCACTATAAAAGGTTGCTCTTTTCAAAGCCGTTGCCCATTTGCGTATGATAGATGCAAAGTTGAACAGCCAAAGCTAATCAATCTTGGTAATGAACGAATGGTTCGTTGTCATTTATATTCTTAAGAAGGTGTGTACAACATGACATTAACCATAACAGAAACCGATCGAGTCGCTTTTGTCATTCCGATAAAGAATTTCCCGCATTTTTTCGGGGCTGACTAGGGAGCTTCCGCTTTTTATCGCTAATAAAACTTGAAACGAATATATTTTTAGAAAATTTTAAAAATAAAATTGACATTTATGGATTTTGGGAGTAAATTTTATATAAATTTAAACCTATATATTTAGTTGGATAAGTAAAGTCTTTCATATTTTTCGTATTTGCCGATTAGTCAACTAAAGGCATCTACTTCTTTCTAAGAAGCAAAGAAGATAGATGCCTTTTTTTGAAAATTTTTATCAAAATGAATTGGGAAGGGAGAAATGATGATGTCAAACGAAAGAAAGCTCCAGCCTGAAACATTAGCTGTGCATGCAGGGCAAGTTCCAGATCCTACTACTTTATCTAGGGCAGTACCGATTTATCAAACAAGCTCGTTTGTATTTAATGACAGTCAACATGCTGCCGACTTGTTTGGCTTAAAAGAAGAAGGTTTTGTCTACACAAGAATTATTAATCCTACGACTGATGTATTTGAAAAACGAATTGCTGCTCTTGAAGGCGGTGTGGGAGCGCTTGCGCTTGCATCTGGGCAAGCATCTGTCTTTTATTCCATCTTAAATATTGCGTCTGTCGGAGATGAAATTGTTTCTTCATCAAGTCTTTATGGGGGAACGTATAATTTGTTTTCTCATACACTACCTAGCTTTGGAATTACCGTTAAATTTGTGGATCCTGCCGATCCGAAAAACTTTGAAAAAGCGATTACGAGCAAAACAAAAGCAGTGTTTGCCGAAACGATTGGCAATCCAAAAGGGGACGTATTGGATATCGAAGCCGTTGCGGAAATTGCCCATCATCATTCGATTCCACTCATTGTGGATAACACCATCCCCAGCCCATACTTGCTTCGTCCAATTGACTTTGGGGCAGATATTGTTGTGCATTCTGCCACAAAATTTATCGGGGGGCATGGAAATGCAATCGGCGGCGTTATTGTCGACAGCGGAAAGTTTGACTGGAAAAAGAGCGGAAAGTTCCCGGGATTAACCGATCCGGATCCAAGCTACCACGGCCTAATCTACACAGAAGAAGCCGGAGAAGCGGCCTATATTACAAAAGCACGCGTAAAACTGCTTAGAGATCTTGGTGCGCCTTTGTCGCCATTCAACTCATTCCTATTTTTGCAAGGACTTGAAACTTTACATTTGCGTTTAGAGCGCCATAGCCAAAATGCTTTGGAGGTAGCGAAGTTTTTAGAAAAAGAAGAAGCTGTTAAATCAGTAAGTTATCCTGGGTTGGAAAGCCATCCTTCTTATGAATTAGCGAAAAAGTATTTGCCAAAAGGGCAAGGTGCCGTCTTAACATTTGAAATTAAAGGCGGCGTTGAAGCAGGGAAAAAATTAATTGATTCCGTTCAGCTATTTTCTCACTTAGCCAATATTGGTGATTCCAAATCTTTAATTATTCATCCGGCCAGCACAACGCATCAGCAATTAAGCAGCGAGGAACAATTAGATACCGGCGTTACACCTGGACTTATTCGTTTATCTGTA
Source organism: Bacillus smithii (assembly GCF_001050115.1). Classification (NCBI taxonomy): domain Bacteria; kingdom Bacillati; phylum Bacillota; class Bacilli; order Caryophanales; family Bacillaceae; genus Bacillus; species Bacillus smithii. The sequence continues at coordinate 1,603,543 of NZ_CP012024.1, forward strand.
GGTACAGAGGCAATTGACGATATTCTGTATGATCTAAAGCAAGCCATTAAAGCCAGTCAAGAAGTAACTTCCTTTGTGAAGTAAACTCTTTTTTATCGAATCCCCCTCTTAGTTTAATATATTTGTTTTGAGCTCAATCAAATGACGATTGAGCTTTTTTTGATGCGACGAGCATATCAATCCAATAGTCCGCCATGTGCCAAACCCTAGAATGGGATTGTTTTATCGGTAAGAAAAAAGCCATTTAGATCAGTACTTTCAATGAATTAATAGATTTTTTCTATTAATTGTATAAATCTTTCTATCACCGGAAGTCTTGCCATTTCGCGATTTTTGGTGGTAGGATAAATCACAATAATAAAACCTATTATTTCTACCCATTAACTAAGAATAAACAAGGAGAAAGGTAGCGAAAATGAGAAAATTTTATTTATTGGTCTTATTCACGGTTTTATTTGCTATTTTAGTAGGTTGCGGCAAAAACGAAGCCCTTGTCAATGGAAAAGAATCAAAAGGTACAACTGAAAAGAAAACAGTAACATTAAAGATTGGAGCTTCATCGACACCACATGCGGAAATTCTTGAATTTATTAAACCAAAGCTAGAAAAAGAAGGTGTAAAGCTTGACATTAAAATCATTAACGATGGCATTCTGACAAATGAACAGACAGCAAATGGCGAGTTGGATGCAAACTATTTCCAGCATACTCCATTTTTAAAACAGACAAACAAAGATAGCGGTTTAAATCTCGTGAAAGTTGTCGGTGTTCACATCGAGCCGTTTGGCGTTTATTCGAAAAAAATCAAATCGATTGACGAACTGCCAAAAGGGGCAAAGATAGCCATTCCAAAGGATCCTGTTAACTTCTCTCGCGCTTTGCAATTGTTTGCCGCCAACGGACTGATTGAATTAAATGAATCTTCAAATACAAACAAAAATTATACCGTGCAAGACATAAAGAAAAATGCGAAAAAACTTCAATTTATTCCAGTTGATGGTCCGCTTCTGGTGCGTTCACTGGACGATGTCGAGGCGGCCGCCATTAATACAAACTACGCTTTGGAGGCGGGGCTTAAACCAAAAAAAGATGCTCTGATCATAGAGGGAGATAAGTCCCCGTATGTCAACATTTTAGTAGCTCGTCCAGACAACAAGGATTCAGATGCGATTCAAAAACTTGCAAAAGCATTAACAAGTCCAGAAGTAAAGAAGTTTATTGAAGATAAATATGATGGAGCTGTTGTTCCGGCATTTTAAGGCAGGGGGAGTAAAGTGATTGAGTTTCGCAATATATCGAAAATTTTCAAAAATGAAAATCGAACGATCGAAGCGTTAAAAAATATCAATTTGACGATTAAGAAAGGGGACATTTTCGGCGTTATTGGCTTTAGTGGAGCGGGGAAAAGTACATTGATTCGAATGGTTAATTTGCTGGAAAAGCCCACCTCCGGACAAATTTTAGTCGATGGCCAAGATTTTTCGAAGTTATCAGAAAAAGAGTTGCGTCAAGCGAAAAAAAAGATCGGAATGATTTTTCAGCAATTTAATTTATTGGGGTCCAAAACCGTTTTTGACAATGTCGCAATGCCTCTTAAGCTTAGTAAAACACCTAAATCAGTGATTGCAAAGCGCGTTCATGAATTATTAAATTTTGTCGGTCTTTCTGATAAGGCGAACAGCTATCCGAATCAGTTATCAGGCGGTCAAAAGCAGCGTGTAGGCATCGCTCGTGCATTGGCTACAAATCCATCGATTCTCCTTTGTGATGAACCGACTTCGGCACTGGACCCGCAAACAACGACGTCGATTTTGCAGCTTTTAAAACGAGTAAATCAGAAATACAACGTGACGATTTTGATTATTACACACGAAATGGAAGTGATTAAGCAAATATGTGATCGTGTTGCCGTGATGCAGGACGGCGAGATCATTGAAGAAGGCACGATTTTAGATATTTTTTCCAACCCAAAAACTGAGACGGCACGCAATTTTGTTCATTCGGTTTTAAGAGACGAGATACCGCCTAGTATTTTTAATATGATTCAATCCAGCGATACATTTAGCAAAGTTTACAATATCGAATTTATTGGAGAAAGTTCAGGAAAGCCTATTTTATCGCAAGTGGCAAAATCATTCGCAGTGGATGTGAACATTTTGTTTGGCAGTATCAATGAGCTACAGGGAGTTCCATTTGGCAATTTGATCGTTGAGTTGCAGGGGGAAAAAGAAGAAATTTCTCGAGCCTATGATTTTATCGTTCAGCAAAAAGTGAGAGTGAATGAGGTGATTCGCAATGGAAGTTAGTCCGGAGTTAATTTTACAGGCATGCTGGGAGACGTTGTACATGGTCAGCGTGTCGCTCGTATTTGGAGCATTAATTGGTTTGCCTCTTGGGATTTTATTAGTCGTCACTCGAAAAGGTCATATATTAGAGAATACGTTTATATTTTCCGTTTTAAATCCGATTGTCAATATTTTACGATCGATTCCGTTCATTATTTTGCTCGTTGCGATCATTCCGTTTACGAGATTTTTGGTCGGTACGGCGATTGGGACAACGGCAGCCATAGTTCCGCTTGTCCTTCATATCGGACCGTACATGTCGCGGCTGATTGAAAATTCTCTCCTGGAAGTGGATAAAGGAATTATTGAAAGCGCACAAGCGATGGGCGCCGCTCCATTGCAAATTATTTTCCGCTTTCTGTTGCCGGAGGCGCTTCCTTCTATTGTTTTAAGCATCACAACAGCCACGATTGGCCTCATCGGTGCTACAGCGATGGCAGGAGCAGTGGGCGGAGGCGGTTTAGGTGACTTGGCGATTACCTATGGTTATCAGCGCTTCAGCACAATCACCATTGTGGTCACGGTTGTGATACTAGTTTTGCTTGTGCAGGTCATACAATCACTGGGGAATTTTATCGAGCGAAAAATGAGAAAGATGTAGTCAAGTCAGCATGTAAATGAGAGAGAAGGAGGAAAGATGGTGAAAAAAGCCTTTATATCGATTCTTGTTTTTATTTTGTTCCTTAGTTTGGGAGGGTGCGGAAAAACAACAGTAAGTGAAACGAAAGACAAAAAAATTAAGGTTGGTATTCGCAGTTCAGAATTACGTACGTGGGAATTCATAAAAAAGAAGGCGAAAAAGGAAGGGTTGGATCTTGAATTGGTTAATTTTAACGCTTCGGTTGACCCCAATCAGGCTCTAGCTGAAGGTGATATTGATGTCAATGCGTTTCAGCATATTGCCTATTTAACGAGCTTTAATGAAAAAAACGGTACAGATATTGTCCCGATCGGAACGACGATTATTGCACCGTTAGGTCTTTATTCAAAGAAATACAAATCTCTTGATGAGCTGCCCAAAAAGGCCAAAATCGCAGTGCCAAATGATGCATCGAACTGGGGGCGTGCCTTGTTATTATTGCAAGAAGCAAAGCTGATCAAAGTAGTGGACAATTTTGATGGAAATGGCGGAGTGGACAAAATCAAAGAAAATCCAAAAAACATTAAGATTATTCCCGTTGATGGGGCAAATACTCCGCGAGTCATGGATGACGTTGATGCATCTATTATTAACAACGGTGTAGCGGTAGAAGCAGGATTGTATTTGAAAGATGCGCTCATTCATGAAAGCAAAACGGCTAAGCCTTATATCAACGTGATTGCGGCGCGGAAAGAAGACGCCAACCGCCCTGAGTTAAAGAAACTAGTCAAAATTTATCAAACGGATGAAGTGGCGAATTTCATTAAGAAAACTTATAAAGGCAACTACATTCCAACGTTTATTTCGTTAAAGGAATTAAAAACATTTAAAGACGCTTACAAAAACTAAAAGGAATTTCATAACTTTGGGGGAGATAAAATTGGCAAAGAAAAAGCAGATTAAATTGGCTGCTTATTTAATTGGAACGGGGATGCATATCGCATCATGGCGGCATCCGGATGCGAAACCGACAGCAAGCATAGACGTCCATCACTTTATCCAACTTGCCCAAACGGCAGAACGAGGTAAATTTGATATGGTGTTTTTCCCCGATAGCTTGGCGATTAATGAGGATTCCCATCCAAACATTTTAAATCGATTCGACCCCGTCGTTTTAATTACAGCGATTGCGACGGCAACATCCAAAATTGGTCTCGTCGCAACGGCTTCAACTTCTTACGGAGAACCGTATATTCTGGCACGGCAATTTGCTTCGGTCGATCATATTAGTAACGGACGTGTTGGCTGGAATGTTGTGACAACGGGAGACGCTACGGGTGCTACGGCGCTAAACTTCAGCAGAACGGAGCACTATCCACACGATGAACGTTATCGAAGAGCTGAAGAATTTATTGATGTTGTTCAAGGACTGTGGGATTCTTGGGAAGATGATGCTTTTGTCTTCGACAAGGAGAAGGGAGTGTTTTTTGATTCAGAGAAGCTCCATACGCTTGATTATAAAGGACAATATTTCTCCGTTCGCGGTCCATTGAACATTGCACGATCGACGCAAGGACATCCGGTCATTGTGCAAGCAGGATCTTCAGAACCGGGTCAGCGGTTAGCCGCAAGAACGGCGGAAGTTGTTTTCGCACAACGTAGTGATTTGGAGAAAGCAAAGGAATTTTACAAAAACTTAAAATCCAAAATGTCAGACTATGGCCGTCATTCAGATGAACTTTCGATTTTAGTCGGCATTTCGCCCATTATTGGGGAGACGGAAGAATTGGCACAAAGAAAATTTGAGGAGCTGCAAAAGCTTGTTCATCCATACCAAGCCTTAAAATTCTTGTCAGGGTACATGGGAAATGTAGATTTTACAAAATATTCACTTGATACACCGGTAAAAGAAGTGGACCTTCCAGATGAAATAAATGGAATTCAGAGTCATTATGAAGAGATAAAACGAATTATTTACACAGAAGATTTAACAGTCGGTCAGCTTTACTCTCGTCTTTTCATCGGTGCAGGCAGGTTTGACAGTTTTGTCGGTACTCCGGAAAAGGTCGCAGCTGAAATGGAAAAATGGGTTACGGAAGAGGCGGCGGACGGCTTTATTCTTCAGTCACCGTTGTACCCGAGAGATTTAGAAGATTTCGTAAATCATGTCGTACCCATTCTTCAAGAACGCGGTCTATTTCGACGTGAATATGAAGGAGATACGTTGCGCGATCATTTAGGGCTTCAGAAGCCAATCAATCGTTATACGCAAGCAAGACAATCCAAATTAGCTAACAAATAAAGAGGGAATTGCATCATAAAATAGAGAGAGTTCTATCCTTATATAAGGAACGAAAAAAAAGCAGTGCTTGTTAGTGGCCGGCCAATCAAATAGCTAAAAGAGCTCATATGGACGATAAAAATGAAATACTCCCGTTTCAATACTTTGATTTGCTACGCCAAAGAAGGTAATTGAAGTTGACAAGAGAAAATTTTTTCTTATGTACACTGAATATCGCTAATCCAGGAAAACTTGCTTGAGGAGACGATTCGACTGCCCTTGGCGGTAGTTGGCATCTCCTCGTTTTTTCATTTGTACAACGTTCGCCCTTGAAAGCAAGGAGCGTTTTCCAGACTTTCAAAACAGACGTGAAAAGGGGAAAATGCTGAATAGCTTTTTAACATAAGAGAGAACGGCAAGATTCTTTATCCCTCAACGACTAAAAGTGCTTCACATCGCAGCAATTGAACGAAATCCATGGTTAACAACTCGTAGGTGATGAATGGAAAAACAGGAAGTGAAAGATGACTTTTGATGCCAATGTATTATGCGATAGTTTGGTTATATAAGGATTCTTTGCAAATAATAAAGTTCAAATATAAACGAAAATCGGCAAATGGACTTCCAACGAATCATGAAAAGAGGTCCTGTATTGACGATTTCGTTACGGCGAGTGATTCCGAATTAAGATTTTCCTAAGTTGCAGGCAATGGATACACCAGAATGATTGTCCATATGAAAGAGATAGCTTTATTTTTTCGTCTAAAGATTGTCTGCCTTGGGAGCTCACTATACCTTTGGTTTCATCCATTTTGATTATCCATTTTGATTATCCATTGCGTCAACAAACGGACAAAAAGCGATAAAAAAAAGATGGTTATAAACGAATACATCCATGTCCAATTATGGTACTTAATTAAATCCGTATATTTTTCACAAAGAACCTCAATGATGGTTAAGGCACCGGTATACAACGCACATTGCAGAACAATGCTTGGAAACTTGGAATGGTAAGTTGTTTGAAAAAAGTATACACACATAATTGGATAGAGAAAGGATTCAAAAACAATGCTCGTATCGAAATATTTGCTTAAAAACCGAACAGGGTATTCAATCAATTTCTCTTTTGCAACAAAAATGCCAATAAATGTGGAAAAATAAGCTTTTAATAAGAAAACTAAAATCGAGTCTTTGATTAGTGTTTTTTTTCTGAATCTGAAAAGCAATAAGGCCATTCCAATGATTACAAACGCCCACAAAATCATTTTGCTCATGGATCAATCAATCTCCCGCGTTCATTCTCTTTTGCTTTATTATCCCTAAATCATCGCGGAATATTTATCGATTGCATGAAAGGTTTTTACTGAAGGCATCATTTCTGCTGTTTGAACAGGAAAATATCGGATGATTTTTTTTCTGGTGAAATATCGCTGACTTAACAATTCCGAAAATGCAGATGTTTTGAACAATCGTTTTAATGCTACTCATATAAAACGGATACTCGCAAATGACAGCTCTTAGCAAAAGTTTATTAAGGACCTTTTCGTGGTTTGGAAAGAAATTGTAAAAATGTTTTGCCTTGGTGGGAAAGGGAAGACAATGATTCAAAGATCGTAGAATTTTTATAGGCTGGGAAAATATTGTTTATGTGATTCGAGGCGACTACTGTAATCCATTTTCATGATGAATCGTTTTATAAAAAATAGGGCTATTTTTCTTGAAAAGAAACTTTTCCATTAAATTCAATGATAAATTGCAAAATGGATGAATGGATTCTGCTAGAAAACCAATGATCCGTTTAATGGTAAAAAAGTAATGATTTTCATATTGAAATTTTAGTAGAGGAACATTAAGAAATAACCCAATCTTTATGGACCATTTTTATTATGACGAGTACAAGTTTGCTTCCTTATACGCTCCGGCAACATCTTGAAAAATAATGCTTTCCATCTTTTCCCTATATATTGAAATACGATAAAAAACTTAATCAAAATATTGTTGTATCTTTCGAGTCGTTTTGTTTGATCTTTTCTATTAATCATTGTATAAAAGAATACGAAAGGGGTTGCAAAACTACTAGGAAATAAGTTCTTCTTCTAGTTTTCCCTTTTTCAAAACAACACACACGTGAAAGGACGGTTCTACAACAGGTACCGTCAAGAATTTTGTGTAAGAGAGTATTCTCAGATACGTTTTTTTAATCTTGGAGGAGGTGTTTAGTTGTCTTATATGAGACTGAATATTCAGTCTCATATAAGACAACTTAGTCTCCCTAGACTCTGTTCTTCATGAACAAAATTTGGTCTTTCAGTATCTTTCTTCAAACATATCTTGAAGTGCCTTGTATGCCGTAGAAAACCCTTTAAGTTTTCTAGTGGACCATTTTTCATTCAAGTCCTGTACCGTTAAGAACGTGATTTTTTCTGCTGCTTCAATACTGGTTAAGCTGTTCATCGTTTTGAGTCGTTTACGTATATCTTTAATCGTTCGTTCAATCGCATTGGTCGTGTAGATGACACTACGAATACTGGTCGGATATTTCATGAATGTTAGGAGGACATCTAAATCCTGTTCCCAAGATTGGACTTCTCTAGGATACTTTTTAGACCACTTGTCTTTAAACTCATGAAAGGCTTGAATGGCTGCGTCTCTTGTCATCGAACGATAGATCAGCTTTAGGTCTTCAGCCACTTCAAATTGGTCTTTTTTCCTTACCTTGTTTAACGTATTTCTTACTTTGTGGACCACACATCGTTGAACATCGGCTTTCGGATAGACGGCTTTAAAGGCTTCTTCAAGACCTGGGAGTCCATCAAAAACACCAAGTAAGACTTCATGAGCACCGCGTGTATAAAGGTCTTGGAGAATCTCTTGCCAGCCATGCGCGCTTTCTTGACCTCCAACGTAAAAGCCAAGAATTTCACGATAACCTTCTTCATTGACACCAAGAACAACGTAAATGACTTCTTTGGCATACGTATCACGACGAACTTTTATATAAAACCCATCAAGATACAACACAGAATACCGTTTGTTTAATGGACGTTGTTGCCATTTTTGAATATCCTCCAACGCGGCATCTGTAATATGACTAATCGTGGTAGGAGAGTAGGTTGAACCAAGAATTCTTTCGATAAACTTCCCAATTTCTCGAGTGCTCATCCCACTTTGATACATTTTAATAATCGCCTGTTCCAGCCAGCCGTCTTGACGTTGATAAGGCTCAAACAGTTGAGTCTGGAAATCCCCGTTGCGATCTCTTGGAACCGTAAGAGCTTCTATTTTCCCGTACTTTGTATCAAGAGTACGGTGATAATAACCATTTCTTGAGTTTTGAACGTGTTCCTGTTCCACTTGGAGGAAATTTTTGATTTCTTCTCTCATGATGAATTCAAGCTTTTCTTGAACAAAATCTTTTATCATATTTTCCAGTTGATTTGCGAAATCTGAGTTGAGTATACTATTACTCATAAGGTAGGGTATCTCCTTTCAGTTTTGTTTGGTCGCAAATCTGAGAATACCCTGCCTTTTTCTTTTTTTCTAGTAGAAAAATTTGCTTACACAAAATAATTTACATCATCGCGAAATAATAGGAATATTACAATAAATGAAAATTCACTGTATAATGAAATGGAATCCTGTGATGATTTCTTCCATTTTTTTAATCTTTTGAAAATCAGAGTTTATGAAATCTTGTGTTAGCTCGGAGGAGAGATGATTGGTTATGGAGGGGAAGTTGTTTTTGAGATAATATTTGAAAGAAAGGAATGCTTTTATATCATGAATATGCCAGTCGACATTCGTAAAGCAACCATTCAAGATTTAGAAGAAATTGTAAGATTGCGTTTGGAACTTTTTAAGGAATTAGGAGAAGTGCGATCTGAACAAGAAGAGGCTCTCGTTATAACCGCTACAAAAGAATATTTAGAAGAAGCACTTACAAATAATGAATTCATTTCATACTTAGCTCTATTAAATGATCATGTGATCAGTGTAAGCGGGATGGTTTTATTTAAACGGCCGCCTTATTTAGAGAATCTAAAAGGACTGGAGGCTTACATATTGAATATGTATACCATTCCTCAATATCGGGGGAAAGGTATAGCAAGATCATTATTAGAAAAGTTGATAGAGGAATGCAAAAAAACAGGAGTGAGACGACTTTGGTTGCATGCATCTGATGATGGAAAGCCGTTATATACAAAAATGGGATTTACTTTTCATCACGGTGAAATGGAATTATTTATTTAAATAATGGTATTGGAACCATCTTCTTATTGAACGGATCGATTTTGATGCCATGTACTCGAAACTTAAAGAAATTATAGAAAAATAGAAAAAATGATGATCGCGGAGGAGAAAAAATGAACCATCATGTAGTCATAAGGCCGGCAATGGAGCAAGATATTTCTGAATTATATGAACTAATGCTGCAGTATATTGTTGATTTTTACAAACAACCTGTCCCTAAAGAAAGGGATTTAAAAGACTTGATTCATCATTTAATGGAAAATCCTTCGAGCGGACTTCAATTTGTTGCTGAACATCAAGGAGAACTGGTAGGTTTTGCTACTTTGTACTTTACTTTTAGCACTTTAAAAGTAAAAAAACAGGCCATTTTAAATGATTTATTTGTGATTCCGAATGCAAGAGGAAAGAAAATCGGACAGAAATTATTTCAAGCATGCTTAGAATACATACGAGAAAACGACTTTGCCTTTATGACATGGGAAACGGCAAAAGATAATAAAATTGCACAGTCTTTATACAACAAAATGGGTGGAAAATTATCGGAGTGGCTATATTATGAAATCAGCTGATTTTCATATCGTTGCAATCGGAAAACATTTAGTAATTATGTCAAAATTCTTGTTTATTCAATCTAACTAATAGAAGAGGAGATAGAACATTGCTTTATTTTTTAGAAGAAGTTTTAAGATTATCATAAAATTATTATGTAAACTTGAAGATATTTAAAAGGGAATGCAAAAAAATTCGTTTGATTTATAAAAAATTCGAAGATGAATCTCCGTTGGGAGCCTAAATTGTTAAATTGGGGGATGAACATGGATTCCAATCAACAAATCGTGACGTTCAACAAGGATTTGAAGATAAAAGATGGGGAAAGCGCAATAATCCTAACGCTGAAGAAAATATTAACAGTTTATTAAAAATATGGAGAGAGAAGCAATGACCTGTTATCCATGTCCACATATATCGACGAATTCTCATTCACCTCTGGCTGCTAACAGTAAAGGAGTTTCGTTTAAGGAGATTGTAAATCATTAGAAGGCGAAGTCATCATTCAAAAACATGTGAACAGTGCCTTTATAGGGACTAATTTGGAACAATACCTTAAGGAACACGGTATCCATCATGTCGTGATCACCGGTTTAACGACTCCTCATTGCGTTTCCACCACGACAAGAATGAGTGGAAACCTAGGATTTAATACAAATCTAGTATCAGGCGCTATAGCTGCCTTTGGATTAAAAGGACCTGATGGTGTCTATTATGATGCTGATCAAATTCTTGTCATTTCTCTTGCCACTTTGCATGGAGAATTTGCAACGGTTTTGACTAAGGAAGAACTGATTGAACAAATCATAGGACCTAAATTTTTAATATAATTTTTTTAGTGTTAAGACAAAAATACAATAAGCATTCCCACTATTAATATGAATCATTCCATATCCCATTGACCGTTAACTTGTTCCATCTTTAGGGCTAAATCTCATGGCAGAGGAGAAGTCGGTATTGTTGAAGTGGAAGATACAGATGGATTCTATATTATGAAATCAATTTGAATAGACAATGATCTAGTCACAGGCACCTGTAATGATCTACAGGTGCCTTTTCTTGTTAGCTAAGTATGGATATGTAGTCAGAAGGACGTAAGTCGAGCATGATAGGCAGTAATAGTGGTTTGCAGGGTTAATGTATTTTGGATATCCAATTCATGAACCACAATTAATCAACTCCTCCAAAGGATAACATACAGACATTCAATAACAAGAAACGCCGACTTTTTATTTAGATAAGTGCAGCAAGTGAAATGAGCCGAATGTATTTATTTCTAATAGTCTTATGTTCGCTTCAATTGTATAAAATTTGATTCAAACCACGTTTTCCTACAGTTGCTTTTTGCGAAAAAAATCTTAATAGACAAACAACTGACATATACCTATATCGTTCTTTCAGAATAATCTAAAAAACTAAGGGGAGGGACGCATTAATGTCTTCTGACTTTGTAGGGATCCATTCTTATCAACGAAATGATTATCTTGATGCTATTGAGGCTGCGTTAAAAAAAGGGATGGCCGCCAAGGAAGTAGTGTGTTCTATTACAACAGGTTTTCGAAGAATTCCATCTATAAGAGTGGCGCCGGGACTGAATCCGTATCATGCAACAGTTGCGGATATCGGCTACGGATTTGACGCTGTACAAGGAACGATTCAACGCATCCGTCAAGGCGATTTGATTCCTCTTGAAAAAGAAATGCTTGTCTTTGAACTTGATACTTTGCGTATTAGTGAAAAACAATTAAGTCCCAATTTTGAATTAGCTGTTCAAGGAGCTGATCCGAGCGTTTTTTATTTAGTCGAGCAAAGTCGATATTTAAACCGTCAAATCGCTAAAATGATTAAGAGAGCTAATAAGCTTGGCCAGTCCTTTCTTGGTCCTGAATGGGAGGCAATACGCGCGAAGAACGAGAAAATTCAAGCAATCCCTCGTCTTTAGGAGGAAAGTTCTTTATGCTTAATACACGACTTATCAATATGAGTGCAGAGAAACAGCATTGCTTGATGGAGTGGTGGAACGCAACGGAGTCTGCCAAGCCAGTGGTACAACGTTTAGTCTCATTGGTAAGTGAACTTCGTTTACATCCGTAATCCAGCAATGCAGATGGGATGATTCTTTTTTATAGGGCTGCTTCCGAAATTTCATATGGTTATGCAGGTATGCGCGGATGTTTACGCCGAGCTTTTGCAGGTGAATACAACGAAACTCTTCGGAAGAATATGATAATGTGTCAAGGGTTTGCCCGTAAATTTTCTGTTGATACGAAAGTTCTTCTTGAACGTGTGGCAAAGCAAATCTCTGGACCAAACGCTTTGCAATTGATTCATCGAATACGCGAGACGTTAGTGGAAAATGATGCGATGCTAAATGAAATAGAGAAAAGAGCTCGTGCTTTCTATGAAGAGAGGGATCGCTGACAAAACGGGGCCAATGTATACAAAAGATAAAAAATTAAAACATTTCACAAAATATTAAATGGAAGTCTCTAAATAAAATCTAATGATCATGTCCCAAAAAATACAATGACTCAAAGGGCCGATTTTTATTGATCGTTCATTTTCATTCACGTTTCTCAATTCAAACTTGGACGGAAAACATCCGCCCTTTTTTATTCTTTAAAATTCAGAATTCCAAAGCCATACTGATAAGTCCCTTCCACAGTCTTATCCTTATAGGTTATCCGGCAACCAAAACAACTTTTTCCCGCCTATAAGGAACATGAAATCCATAATGTCGTCATTACTGGTTTAACGACTTCTCAATGCGCTCCACTCCACTACTACAAGAATGAGCGGAAACCTAGGATTTAATACAAATCTAGTATCAGGCGCTACAGCTGCCTTTGGATTAAAAGGACCTGATGGTGCATATTATGATGCTGATCAAATTCTTGTCATTTCTCTTGCCACTTTGCATGGAGAATTTGCAACGGTTCTGACTACTGAAGAACTAATCGATTTTATTGAAAAATCCCATTCCATGAACTAAGCTAAGAGTGAAAACATCGTCCAAACAAGCAATCCGTCTGGCGATACAGGAATTCTTGATTGAATACTCGTGAAGCAATCCAATTTTGTCAAGAACAATTATTGAAAAACGGAAATTTCTAAGTATATATTGGTGTAGACTTTAAATGGAAAGGCTATGGATTCATGGATGAGAATAAACGTACCGTTACAGAAGATTCAAAATATATTCAGTAGCATTTAGCCAACGAACGAACATTTTTGGCATGGATTCGAACTGCGATTGCAATTATGGGAATCGGTTTTCTTATTCTAAACTTGCATATCAAATCGGCTACTCAATCTTTATCCAATATGACTGTGCAAATCATCGGTCTATTATCGGTCTTAACAGGCGTATGTACGATCCTTTTTTCGACTATCAGCTATTTTCAAAAAGCGAAACAAATTAATGAACAAACGTTTCGGCCTTCTCGTTCTCTTATTTTGTTTTTAGCAATGTTAATGTTGCTTGTCACTTTCTTGTTCGGTTATTATTTCTTTGTTTCGTTAATAGGAAAATAAATGATCGCTCGAATCCTCATTGCCTATCATTAGAAGATAGAACAAGTCGATATGGCTTATATCCTATTTGACAAATGCCATTTTCTGTGCTATCTAAACTATTGATTAGCACTCAATATATGAGAGTGCTAATTTTGATCATAAAGCGATAAGGACATTCTTTACATATAGGAATTTTGTTCGTGGAAAGGAGAGTCTTTATGGCGAAAAAGCAGTTTAAGGCAGAATCGAAAAGACTGTTGGAAATGATGATCCACTCGATTTATTCACAAAAAGAAATCTTTTTAAGAGAGCTCATTTCCAATGCCAGTGACGCCATTGACAAAATCTATTACAAAGCGCTGACAGATGATTCGCTCACTTTTGACAAAGACAATTACTATATTAAAATCATCCCCAATAAAGAAAACAGAACATTGACGATCTTGGATACCGGTATTGGAATGACAAAAGAAGAGCTTGAAAATAACCTTGGAACGATAGCGAAAAGCGGTTCTCTTGCTTTTAAAAACGAAAATGAATTGAAAGATGGCCATGAAATCATCGGTCAATTTGGGGTAGGATTTTATTCCGCTTTTATGGTCGCAGATGTAGTGACGGTCATCAGCAAGGCTTTAGGCAGCGATGAAGCATATAAATGGGAATCTCAAGGTGCTGATGGATATAGTATTGAACCGTGCGAGAAAGATTCAGTTGGAACCGAGATTATTTTAAAGTTGAAAGAAAATACAGAAGATGAAAATTACGATGAGTTCCTTGAAGAGTACCGCTTAAAAGAAATCATCAAAAAATACTCTGATTTCATTCGCTATCCTATCAAAATGGATGTGACGGAAAGAAAACGTAAAGAGGGCAGCGAAAACGAATTTGAAGAGTATAAAGAAGAAAAGATTATTAACAGCATGGTTCCGATTTGGAGAAAAAATAAAAACGAACTGACGGACGAAGATTACGAGAATTTTTATCGAGAAAAACATTACGGTTTCGACAAACCGATCAAACATATCCATATTAGCGTTGACGGTACGGTACGATATCAAGCTATTTTATTCATTCCTGAGAAAATTCCTTTTGACTATTACACAAAAGAATTTGAAAAAGGGTTAGAGCTGTATTCTAGCGGTGTCTTAATTATGGACAAGTGTCCAGACTTGCTTCCAGATTATTTCAGCTTTGTCAAAGGAATGGTCGACTCCGAAGATTTATCTCTCAATATTTCAAGAGAGATGTTGCAACAGGATAAACAAGTAAAGTTTATCGCTAAAAATATTAAACATAAAATAAAAAGAGAATTGGAGCGTTTATTAAAAAATGATCGTGAGAAGTACGAAGCATTTTATCAATCCTTTGGCAGACAGTTAAAGTTTGGAGTCTATAATGATTTTGGAAAAGATAAAGAATTACTGCAGGACTTATTGATGTTCTACTCCTCAAAAGAGAAGAAGCTGGTCACCTTAAATGAATATGTTTCCAGAATGACGGAAGATCAAAAATATATTTATTATGCAACTGGAGAAACCATTGAACGGATTGAAAAGCTTCCGCAGACAGAGATCGTAGCAGAAAAAGGTTATGAAATTCTATATTTCACCGATGATATCGACGAATTTGCGATCAAAATGCTAATGAAATACAAAGACAAAGAATTTAAATCTGTATCGAGCGGCGACTTAGGAATTGAAGAAGACAAGGCTCAAGCCGAAGCGGAAGAAAAAGAACACAAAGAACTCTTTGATTTTATGAAAGAAGTTTTATCCGGCAAAGTCAAAGACGTCAGAGCATCCGCAAGATTAAAATCGCATCCTGTATGTTTTGCAACAGAAGGCGAAGTATCAATTGAAATGGAAAAAGTCCTAAGCACGATGCCGAACAACCCAAACATTAAAGCGGAAAAAATTTTAGAAATCAATATCCATCACGATGTCTTTCAATCTTTAAAAGACGCCTATGCAAACGACAAAGACAAATTAAAACTGTACACGAACTTGTTGTACAATCAAGCTCTTCTCATTGAAGGCTTGCCGATTCAAGACCCGGTTGAGTTTTCAAATGACATTTGCAAAATGATGGTTTGATAGGGTGAAAGATTCAAGGCTTTACTTCGCAGGAGGTAAAGCCTGTTTTTAAATTTATTCATATACCAATTACCATTAAATGGGATATGGAAGTTTTCAGAATATCGTTTCCGTACTTATAAAAAAAGCGGGCAACACACAAATAAGAGTGATCGTTTGTCAAGAAACTGTACCATTTTTGGCGAACTGGAACAAAAGAGTTTCAAAATAAAAATGATATAATACAACTGCTAAAAACATTTTTTTAAGGGAGAGTTAGACAATGTTTAAAAGATTCCTTGCAAGTTTTGGAAAAGGTTCAGCTACCGTTGACTTGCGTTTATATACGAATTCCTTTCATGTCGGGGAAAGTGTTCAAGGAGAAGTCCTCATCTATGGAGGAGAATATGAACAAAAAATCAAATCCATTGATGTGGGACTGTTTATGGAAATTCGCAATGAACACGGCATTACAAAACATCATATCGATACCATTCCAGCCAGCGGGCCATTTATCATTCAAGCTAAAGAGCAAAAAACCATTCCATTTGCCTATCAACTTCCTTATACATTACCTGTTTCCAGTCCGACCGTATCCTTTTACTTTGATACATATTTAGACATTGAAGGCGGGGCGGATAAATCAGATGTAGATTATATTGAAATTAAACCGGTACCGCAAATCATCCATGTGTTTGAAGCAATGGAAAGAATCGGATTCCGCCAAAAACCCACTTCTGGAAAATTGGACAGCCAAGGCCAAGAATTTTCGTTTTTCCCAATGAATCATTTTGCCCAAGAAATTCATGAAATTGAAATGCGTTTTTCCATCGAGGAACATGGAATCCGCCTCTGGATGGAAATCGAAGCTCGGCAAGGCTATCATGAAGTCGAAATCAAAAGAGATTTCTTTTTGCCAGAAGGAATATTGAATAATATGTCGGAGTTAGTAAACGTGTTGGAAAGGTATATTGTTGAATCCGTTCGCCAGCCTGGTTCTTATTATGAACCGCATTCTTATTATGAACCACATTCTTATCATGAACCATATTTTTACCACCAACCGCATTCTTATCGACACGAACCATATTATGACGATGATTATGACGTCCATCATCGTCATGGAAGCTCCGCCGCCGGAATGATTGGCAGCTTTGCAGCCGGTGCATTGGGAGGCATATTGATGGATGAAGTCATGCAGGAATTCATGCATGAAGATCACGATCAAGACCACGATCAAAATCATGATCAAGATCATGATCATGATGGATTTGATTTTGGCGATTTCTTTGGTGATGATGAGTGAGAATTCACCTTTTTTAATTGAAACGAATAAAAGCTTTGAACAAAAGAAAAGGGGATACCCGAAAAGTATAACCTTTTGGGTAACCCTTTTCCTTTTTTAAAAACACACAAGAAAAACTAAATAGGCGATGACATCGGAAAAATCAAAAAAGTTCAATTGAGAACAAGAAAGAATGAAAAGGATTTTGTCTAGAAGCGCCAAGAAAAAAACACCTGCGGGGATTGAATTGGCAACCTTTACGAAAAGAAAAAGGAAAATCCGTTTATTTGTAGCTCACCATTATACATCGGTAGCGTGGAAAAGCCTGTTTGATCTCGCAATTTCAAGAAAAAACAAGTTACTTGATCACTTTATAAAAGTGATACAGACTGTCGACAAATCCGAAAAAACCGGATTTGCCGACAGTCTTTTTTTGTATAATTAAGATACCGTAATGAATTGAGGTGGATGAAGTGCTAACAAAAAATACACAGATGAATCGTGATCAAATAGAAATGATAGCTTTAGACCAACTTGTACCTGCAGATCATTTGGTTCGTAAAATCGACGCTGCTATTGATTTTTCATTTATCTATTCGCTTGTTCAAGACATGTATTCATCGGAAAGAGGTCGACCAAGTATTGATCCAGTTGTATTGATTAAAATGGCTTTCATCCAATATACCTTCGGTATTCGTTCCATGCGAAAAACTATAGAGGAAATCGAAACGAATCTGGCTTACCGTTGGTTTCTTGGATTTGGTTTTTATGATAAGGTACCTCACTTTTCAACGTTTGGGAAAAACTACGAGCGACGCTTTAAGGATACAGACTTATTTGAACAGATATTCTATCGCATTTTGAAAGAAGCTGCAGATAAGAAGCTGATAAGCAGTGAGCATGTCTTTATTGATTCTACTCATGTCAAAGCGAGTGCGAATAAGCATAAATTTGAGAAGAAAGTGGTTCGAAAAGAAACGAAAGCCTATCAAGCACGTCTACAAGATGAGATAAATGCTGATCGAGAAGCACATGGAAAAAAGCCATTTCCTCCAGATAAATTTGGGAAAGAAGAATATAAAGAAATAAAAGAAAGTACCACTGATCCGGAAAGTGGTTACTACGTAAAAGACGAGCGAACAAAACAGTTTGCTTACTCATTCCATGCTGCTGCGGATCGAAATGGCTTTGTTTTGGGGGCTATTGTAACGCCAGGGAATATTCATGACAGTTCCGTATTGGAGCCACTTCTTGAAAAAGTCATAGAAAAACATGGAAAACCGGTTGTAGTTGCTGCTGACGCTGGATATAAAACTCCCGCCGTTGCCCAATACATATTTGAAAATGATATGACCCCTGCTTTACCTTATACTCGCCCTCGTACAAAGGATGGTTATTTCAAAAAACATGAGTATGTTTACGATGAATACTACGATTGTTATCTTTGTCCGCAAGGACAAGTGTTAAAATATGCAACTACGACGAAGGAAGGCTATCGTCAATATTTTTCTGATCCAGTCCAGTGTAAAGATTGTCCATTCCTTTCGAAGTGCACCCAAAGTAAGGAGCATAAAAAACTGATTCAGCGACATGTATGGGAATTTTATTTAGAGGAAGCTGATCATCTTCGGCATACACAAGAGAATAAGAGCATTTATGCAAGACGGAAAGAAACCATTGAACGTGTTTTTGCTGATGCAAAGGAAAAGCATGGTATGCGTTGGACAACCTTAAGAGGTCTAAAAAAATTGTCCATGCAGGCGATGCTAACTTTTGCTGCAATGAATTTGAAAAAGATGGCTTGCTGGACATGGAAAAGTCCAGCAATAACATAAAATAGACCCCTGGAGGGGTCTATTCCAAACATTTGAAAGCATAAAAGTGACAAAAGGCATCCGAAAGCGCACATTCGGATGCCTTTTGTCTACACTCTGGATCACTTTATAAAAGTGATATATTCTATTTTCATGGTTAAATTGATAGAGAGAAAGAAGAGAAAGCATGAGAGAGTTATCACGTTTTAAAACCATTAGTCTTATTACGTTTCTTGTATTAGTATGGGGAGTATCATGGCCTATATACAAAATTGCCTTAGAGTATACCCCACCTCTCCTATTTGCTGGAATGCGCACCCTTTTTGGCGGGCTGTTGTTGGTTATTCTATTATTGCCAAAATGGAAAGAAATTCGCTGGAAAGAAAACTGGCCTATTTATCTCATTTCGTCCATATTTAATGTCATTTTGTTTTATGGATTACAAACGGTCGGGCTCATGTATATCCCATCCGGATTATTTTCGGTAATTGTATATCTTCAGCCTGTCCTTGTCGGCATTTTTGCTTGGTTATGGCTTAAAGAACCGATGTCAGCCTTAAAAGTCATCGGTTTATTCATTGGCTTTATTGGAGTGGCCGTGGTCAGTGCGAGCGGCTTTTCTGGGCATATTGCGGTTGCGGGGATCATTTTAGCCCTTCTTACAGGAATTAGCTGGGCGCTTGGCACGGTGTATGTCAAAAAAATCAGCTCCCAGGTTGATTCTATGTGGCTCACAGCCTTTCAATGTGTAATCGGGGGAATCGTCCTTACTGGAATTGGTTCGGGTATGGAGAGCTGGTCCGACATCGTATGGAATGTTCCTTACTTATTCGGCTTAATCTTTGGGGCCATTCTAGGTTTATCCGTGAGTTGGATTATTTACTTTACCCTTGTCAATTCCGGAGACGCCAGCAAGGTTGCATCTTACACATTTCTTGTTCCCGTTATCTCCGTCTTTACTGGAACATTATTCTTAAGAGAGCCATTTACGTTCAATCTGGTCATAGGACTCCTCTTAATCGCGTTGAGCATTTATTTAGTCAATCGAAAACCAAAAAACCATATCGAACAACAGAAAAAAGCAGCTTAAAGTTGAAAACCCTCTTGTCGAGACCATCGCATAAGAGGGTTTTTTTATGGCGTTGCCTTGGAGAAGACTTTATTTGACCTTCAGATACTTCAAGATTTCCTCTTGTTTGAATTGAACAGATTCTACCTTTTTCTCTAATTTTTCCATTCTTTCTATTACCGGGTTTAAAGCTTCCTCTAAAATACGCTGCAGCCGAATCGCTTTGTCTTGATCCATCACAATCTAACCTCCGCATCAAAACGATTTTGTTTAAAGATGTATTTTGAATACATCTATATCATACCGTTTGTCATCACTGAAATGAATCGAAAAATGGAAGTTTTAAAAAATTTGTCAAAATAGGGGGGAGATCTTTTTGAGAAAGCTGTAATCTCATATATTAAAGTTCTCAAGGCTAAACTAGTTAGGGAGAGAAAATAATAGCTGGATTCATCAACCGATTCTCTTTTCTAATTAGGGAATTTTAAATCCGTTGCTGTTTGGAATTTTAACACCTTTAATTAAAATTTATAATTCTATAACCATGAGTATACCAAATTATGCTAAAATACTGTTAAAATTGGACTATATAAAAAACGGCGCTTTGTGACTAATCAAAAGAAATACAAGAGTTTCGATCAAAATGAGTATTTCTGTCAACTCCCATTGTCACTTTAGAAGAAGCAATATCAAACGAGATAGACAATATCTGAAATATTTTTGGTACTTTATTAATATAGATTTTTTCTAAATCACCTAAAAAAGAGTAAAGGTTAATATTTGATGAAACACAAAATTAGTTGAAAGTGTGGCAGCATCCAAATTAATGAAAAGAAAAAACAAGAACAAAAACACTTCATTGATTATAACTAGCAAATTTAGCGAATAGACATGCCTTTACTCTTATTAAGAAACGGGAAATACAGATAAAAAATAGGGAGGAAATAAGAATGCAAAAAACATTAAATGCGGAAGAAATGCCGCTTTATAAAGTTTTTTCGGATGATTTCCTGTTTACTATTCCGTCTGTACAGCGCCCATATTCATGGACGTCTGATCAAGCAGGGGATTTGTTAGACGATCTTCTCGATTATATTGATCATCAATCCATCACGAAAGACGATTTTTCTAAGATTGATGAGCCTTATTTTTTGGGCAGTATTGTTCTAGTGAAAAAAGGAGAAAACCTTTATGAGGTTTTGGATGGACAGCAACGGTTAACGACATTAACAATTTTGTTGGCGGTTTTACGTGACTATTTAGGGGGAGAATACGCGAAAACCATTAAACCGATGATTGCCCAAGAAGGCAATATGTTTCTTCAAACAAAAGATCAATATAGAATTGAGTTAAGAAAGATAGATCAATCCTTTTTTCAACATTATATTCAAGAAGAGGGAGCAACTACGAAGCTGAAAGAAAATACTCCAGTTAAAACAGATAGTCAAAAGCGGATTCGAGAGAATGCACTATATTTTATTAACCGTCTAAATACTATAGATCCAGAATTAGTAAAAACATTGCCAGGTGTTATTTATGGACTTTGCTATCTAGTCGTTGTATCAACACCAAATTTTGATTCTGCATTTCGAATTTTCACTGTTTTAAATGATCGTGGTTTGGATTTAATGCCTAGTGATATTTTTAAAGCAAGGGCGTTAGGAGATATACCAGAAGAAGAACAGGAGATTTACACGACAAAGTGGGAAGAAGTAGAAGTTGCGCTTGGCCGCGATCAATTTAATAAGCTGTTTGAACACATTCGCGTAATCATTCAGAAACGAAAAAGCAGCGCGAATATCAAGGATGAATATGAAGGTATATTTTGGCTAGTTGTATAATCAAATGCAACAAGCATAAAAAATGAAAAACCATAGATAAACCACGTATGATTAAGTCGACTAAAACAATATCGATACGGAGGATTTATCTATGGCAATTACTAATTCTACCATAGGAGCTCGGCATTTCAAACACTTAACGGCTTATGACCGTGGGAAAATTGCGGCCTTACACGCTGCTGGTAAGACTCAACAGGAGATTGCAGATTATGTTGGTTGTCACAAAAGCACCATCTCCCGTGAGTTAAGAAGAGGTACAGTGCCACAAAGAAAAAGCAACGGGAAAATTGTTCATGTCTATTTTCCAGACACAGGTCAACTTCTCTATGAGAGAAACAGGAAAGCCTGTGGCCGCAAGCTAAAACTAGACGATGCCATCGAGTTTATTAAGTATGCCGAAACTCAGATCCTTGATAAGAAATGGTCTCCTGATGCGGTATGTGGGAGAGCCAAACGTGATGGGAAATTCAAAGACAAAATGGTTTGCACCAAGACCCTTTATAACTATATTGATCTAGGACTTATAGGCGTTAAAAACATTGACCTACCTATGAAAATTACCCTGAACACCAAGAAAAAACGTAACCGGAAGAATAAGAAGATCTTAGGACGCAGTATCGATGAGCGACCAATTGAAGTCAATGAACGCCAAGAGTTTGGTCACTGGGAAATTGATACGGTTATAGGCAAGAAGACTAAAGATCAGGCCTTATTGACTCTTACTGAGCGCAAAACCCGTAAAGAAATAATTTTGAGAGTGACAGCCAAGGATAGTCTATCCGTTTCAGAAGTCATATCTCAGTTGAAAGTGTCTTATGGTAATCGGTTCTCTAAAGTGTTTAAAACCATTACGGCTGATAACGGTTCTGAATTTGCTGACCTCGGCCTTAGTGTTGAAAAAGATCTAACAGAGGTTTATTTTACACACCCTTACACATCCTGTGAACGAGGAACCAACGAGCGTCATAATGGCCTTATTAGGCGCTTCATACCAAAGGGGAGACCCATTTCCTCTGTGGCAGACGAAACCATTACCTATGTTGAAAATTGGTGTAACCATCTTCCAAGGAAGATCCTCAATTATCGTACACCTGAGGAGTGTTTCCAAATAGAGTTAGCTGGCTTAGCTTCTTAACCTTAAGCCAGCTAACCCAAAGGGTTGGTTTTTAGCAACTTGACAAAGAGCCTCTGCGGGCATGGCTACCAGCCATGAAGCCAGGTATACGGTACTGGCTGGGCCAACCAGGCTACCATGCCCGCCACTCCACGTCAAGTCGCGCAGAGTGTCCCGATTCTACTTAATCATGGGTTATCTGGTCTTTCAATACTTGTTGCATTTAATATTGCAATTTAAGGAAGGTATATTTTCAAAAATATGCGGTAAAAATTTTATTGATGAAATGCTTATACCATATAGTGAGATATATTTGAAGCTAGTGGATTATCAGACTTATTATTCTAATGATCCAAGTATGGTCAAATTACTGAGTCTAATGAATCGAATTGATAACTCTGATTGGATGCCAGTAGCGATGTATTATATTCGTCATCACAATGAAAGAATAAAAGAATTTTTACAACGTTTGGAAACCTTTGCGGCAACGAGCATGATTTTACGGAGAAACTATAATTGGCGTATGTCGAAATATTCAGCGATTTTAAAAGAAATGGATAAAGGGATTGATGTTTTCTCAGAAATGTCAACACTAGAACTATCAAATACAGATAGAGCAGAAGTCATTCATCAATTAAATGGTGATGTATACATAAATTTAAAAGATACGGCTAAGCGGTATATTTTATTACGATTAGATTCTCTTTTAACAAAAGGTCAACCGTATTACAATCATTCGGTTATTACAGTTGAGCATGTATTGCCGCAAAATCCTAAACCTGAAAGCGAATGGCTCAAGAAATTTGAGGAGCCTGAAAAGTATGTACATAAACTAGGAAATCTCGTTCTTTTAACACGGAAGAAAAATTCACAAGCTCAAAATTATGACTTTCCAAAGAAAAAAGCTTCATATTTTCAAACGTCTGGTGGTGTTACATCCTTTGCTTTAACTTCCCAAGTTATTCAATTGGATCAATGGACTCCAGAAGTGGTCGAAAAACGTCAGCGAGAACTGGTCCAATTATTGATCGATGAATGGAAATTGGATAAGCATATCGATTTTAATACATTCAATCAAAATTTTTATATCGAAACACCGAAAGGAATTTCTGCTTCCGGATATCCAGTTGATGAAGGGTTTTTAGTAAAGAAAGGATCCAAATTTTCTTCCTCTGTTAGCCATTCTATAGGAACTGGTTATGCGGAACTTCGCAAAAAGTTGATAGATATGAAAATCTTAAATAAGCAAGAGAATTACTTGGTATTGACTAAGGATCATAAGTTCACGAGCCCTTCTACCGCTTCATCCATCATTCTTGGAAGAAGCTCCAATGGATTGACCGAATGGAAACTTTTAAATGGAAAAACTTTGAAAGAAGTGTTGGGAAAGTAAAAAGGGATCTTTGCACAACAACATAAAATTACTTCGTTTAAGCTATAGCAATTATAAGAAAATAGAGTTACTAAATATCATTCAGGGATTTATGTAAACATAAACATGGCTAAATATTTAACTGAAAAGGCAATGAAGGGAGAAAGCGAAAAAATGTCTTTTTTAAGAAAACAGGTACTTTGATAGGGAAAACTGTAGGATTTGTAACAGGAGAACCTATAAAATTTATAGGTAAAAAGTTAAATAATGATTACATTCAAGAAATTGACGATGGAATTAAAAAAGCCACAACGAATACTGGAACAACGATTGGAAGTATTGCTGAAGGCACATGGAATACAGCTTCAGGTTTAATCAATAAAGATGAAAATAAACGTGATGAAGGTTTAAAGGAATTAAAAAATACCACAATTCGAACGGCAAAAGGAATTGGACAATCTATAAAAAGTACATACAATAATGGAAAAGATGTAGTTCAAGGCGTAGTTAATAATGATAAAGAACAGATGATTAAAGGAGCAAAAGGAATCGGAAAAACGATTCACAACGGGAACAAATATTTGCGAATGAAACACCTGAAGGGTATACATGGCATCATAGTGAAGAACCAGGGAAACTGGAATTGGTAGATGAAGAGATACATGCCGAGACGGCTCATACTGGTGGCAGAGAACTATGGGGAGGCGGAAGTGAAAACCGTTAACATAAAAATCTTAATTTTAAAGTACGACCAATAGGATATAGGGCTAGGCACCACCCTGGTTTTGTTGATATTGAAAGAAAGGGGAGACGGCAGTTAAAGTGGCTATCAGTTTTTTTAGGTATAGTAAAAAAGGAATTGTTGTTTTATACATGTTCATCTTCAAATTTGTTTTGGAAAAACGATTTTTGAAGAGTTGGCCATTCAATCTTTTATAGGGGTTGACGAGGGGGGTGAAAACGTTTTTCGACATTTTGCTTGTATCAATGTATTCTTTTCATGTATATTCAAAATGGTCATAATTATATCGAACTTTTGGCATTCATTATTCATCAGCCAATACACATATTGAATGGTCTTGATTGAAAGGGAATGCAGTATACCGGAACAGAGTTTTAAAGTTTGATAAATTTTACAATTTTGCTTAAATGAGTATTTATGCAGGGGGAATCATCATGAGTGAGATACGATACGTGAGAGAGACAAGAACTTTTAAAGCGAGTCATGTTCTCCCACCGGATACCAATAATCATAATACGTTGTTTGGCGGAAAATTAATGGCACATATCGATGATGTAGCGGCTCTTGCCGCCATGAAGCTTGCGGGAGGCCCAGTTGTAACCGCCTCAACCGATTCTGTCGATTTTCTTCATCCTATTAAAGTAGACGATGAGGTTTCTCTTGAAGCATTTGTGACTTGGACTCATCAAACGTCGATGGAAGTGTTTGTAAAAATCGTCGCAGAAGATCTGATTACTGGTGAACGCACTGTATGCGCCACTTCCTTTTTAACCTTTGTGGCCATTGGAAAAGACGGTCGGCCGACTCCTGTGCCGAAAATTGTTCCGGAAACCGAAGAGGAAAAATTTTTGCATCAAGGGGCGCCAGAAAGAGCAGCTAATCGTAAACAACGCAGAGATCGCAGCAAACATTTAGCAGCTTTATTAGGGACGAAACGGCCATGGGAGACTGACTGACTTGGTTCCTTCATCGACATTAGAACAGGCTTTTAAATTAGACCTTCCTTAGCTGAGGCAGTGATAGTGTTCAGTTCCAACTTTTCTTTACGGTTTTAAGAAGAAGTTAATGAAAGTAGTCTATTGTTGGTGTTAATACGCATGTGTATACACGGTCGGAAGTACATAACAAAAAAGGCAGAGGAAATAGGCAAAAGTGTGTCAAAACTATGGCCAGCGCGTCCAAAATTTTGTATTTGCATGTGTAGTAAAACCGCGCAATTTGCAGCTTTAGAATAGAATTGCCTAATGTTAAAACTGAATATATATTTTGTATGAAACAATCCGTTCATATAGGAGGAATAGTGCGAATGTAAAGCGCACATAAAATCACCGAAACATTCGCACCTGAATCCGACCCTTTTATTCGAAAATTATGGTATTCATTTAAAAAATTTCTTTGTTTTGTTAAAAGAAAATAGTGAGTTTTTGATCAAAAAGACGGGAATTTTCGGTTTTTTTGATCAAAAACCGCTGTCGCACTCTACATGAGTGCGTGGATTTAAATTTTATCCATATTCCGATAGTAAAGGACTGCTAATCGTCGCACTCTATATGAGTGCGTGGATTGAAATCCATATTTAGAAACAAATCGATTTCTTGGCAATAATATCAGCGCCACAACAAATATTTCAAGCTAGATGAAAAACAACTGTGATATGCTATTCTAATTAAAATTCACTAATTTATTTGCAAGTTAAGATTAATAATAACACAGACAAAAATTAACCCTCTTTTGTTATTAAAGCCATCCCCGCTCAAGGGATGGCTTTGTTCATGGCAAAACTTAGCGTTGTCTCTTGATTTTCCCTCGTCATAAAGAAATTTTTTCAATAGAGGCTGCTGCCAAAATAGATTGTTCAAGAATTTCCAGCCCTTCTTGCAATTGTTCATCAGTAATGGTAATCGGCATCAGCAAACGTATAACATTGCCGAATATGCCTGCGCTTAAAAGAAGTAAACCACGCTTATTGGCTTCAGCGATGATTCGATTGGTTAAATCTTTGTTAGGCTCTTTTGTCTCTCTGTCTTTTACAAGCTCTATTGCACACATTGCTCCCAGCCCCCGAATATCGCCGATAAACTCGAATCGATCGTACCAATTTTTAAACTTGTTCATGACGGTTTTACCGATTTGTTCGCCGCGAGCGTTTAAATTCTCGGATTCAATGATGTCCAATACGGCTAATGCAGCCGCACAACCGAGTGGGCTTCCGCAATAAGTTCCGCCTAATTCACCTGGCGAAGCAGCATCCATAATGTCGCTTCTACCAATCACGCCGCTTAACGGTACTCCTGCAGCAAGTGATTTAGAAACGGTGATCAAATCAGGAACAATGTCGAAATGCTCAATGGCAAAATAACGGCCAGTCCGGCAAAAACCTGTTTGGATTTCATCCGCCACGAATAAAATGCCATATTCATGGCAAATGTCATAAACCGCTTGAACAAATTTTTTACTGGGAACGATGAAACCACCTTCGCCTTGTACAGGTTCCATAACAACAGCCGCTACCATTTCTGGAGCAACGTCATTTTTGAAAAAGTTTTTAAATTCTTCGATGATAAAATTTTCATATTCTTCGTCCGAAATGTTGCCTGGTTTTCTATAAAAATATGGATAAGGCGCTTTATAAACCTCTGAAGCAAATGGGCCGAATTCAAATTTATAAGGCTTTACTTTGCTTGTCATCGACATCGTCATTAATGTCCTTCCATGGAAACCTCGTGTAAAGCTAATGATGCCCGGTCTTTTTGTGTATTTTCTAGCAATTTTCACGGCGTTTTCTACTGCTTCTGCGCCGCTGTTGAGGAGAATCACTTTTTTATCATCATTTCCCGGGGCGATGGCCGCTAGTTTTTCAGCTAATTCAATATATGGTTCATACATCACGACATTAAATCCTGTATGAATATATTGATCGATTTGAGCTTTTAAAGCATCTACCACTTTTGGATGGCGGTGTCCTACATTGATCGTACCTATGGCTCCTGCAAAATCTATAAACATATTACCATCCACGTCTGTTACGAGTGCACCAGCTGCTTCTTTGGCGAAAGTAGGTATTCCATAGCTAACTCCACGGGGGATCGCTTTTTCTCTTCTTTCCAACAAGCTTTTAGAGATGCTTCCTGGTAAACTGCTTTTAACATTTGCGTATTTCATTTGTATCCATCCTTTCCATTTTAAATAGATTTTTGATCAAGAGGCAATTCTGTCGGACTTTCAACGCTTTGAAAATCCATTTCGGGTGGTGCTATTTTAAAGCCTTTTGTTAAAAAGGCTAGATAAACGATTCCGATGAAGGTCCATATCGAACCGAGAATTTTTGCATTTTTATCCAAATTCAAAAATAGTCCAAAGTCTAAAACGGCTCCTACTAAAGGAATGAGAAAATAGAAAAAAGTATCCTTGCTTGAACGATTTTTTTGTTTTATATAGTAGTGAAAAATCACATCCACATTGACAAATATAAATGTCAAAAACGCTCCGAAATTAATAAAGGATGTGGATGTCGTAACGTCCATATTCACCGCTAGCAAAGAAATGGCTCCAATTATCACAATATTGAGAATGGGTGTTTTGGTTTTTGCATTTAAATAGCCAAATAATTTTGTCGGCAATACGTTGTCTCTGCCCATTGCATATAAAAGGCGCGCACCGCTTGCCTGGGCAGCGATTCCCGATGCAAATTGGGCAATGATCATACCGGCAAGGAAAATGGAGCTTAACAATGTTCCGCCAATTTGTTTAGCAATTTCAAATGCAGCTGAATCAAGATTTTGAAAATCAATGTAGTTTGGATGAACAAGATACAGAAAACAAGAGGAAATGACAAAGATGATTCCACCGATGAAAGTAACAAGCAAAATAGCTCGCGGCAGCGTTTTTTCCGGCTGCAGCGTTTCTTCAGACATGGTTGTGACAGCGTCAAATCCTAAAAATGAATAACATGCGATGGAAGCTCCTGCAAGTATAGATGAAAGAGAGGAGTGACTGTTGAAAAATGGGTTGTGATCGAATGAGTTGCCTCCAGTATTCGAAGTTATGTTCATGATGGATAATATGAGAAAAAAAGCAATCACTAGCAGTTGAAAAACCATCATGAAAAAATTGACATTTGTCGTCATTTTAACGCTAATGACATTAATGATGGATGTGATGACAATAAAGGCGATAATCCATATCCATAGAGGAACGGACGGAAAGGCAGAATGAAGATATACGGATCCGATCAGCCAGATGACCATGGGAAGGAATAAATAATCTAATAATATAGCCCAGCCAATAATGAACCCCAAATGTGAACTGATCGACTTTCGAGTATAAGTATAGGCTGAACCTGAGGTGGGGAAGGCTTTTACCATTTTTCCATAGCTGTAGGCGGTAAATAGCATGGCGATCAACGCAACGACATAGGCGGTTGGAACAGAACCGTGGGTGGTCTCGGCTAAAATGCCATAGGTTCCGAAAACAATCATAGGTGCCATATAAGCAAGGCCAAAAATAATCACTTGCGGCAGCTTTAATGTTCGTTTCAGATGAAGCTGTTTCTTCATATCCATATCATCTCCTTTGTTTGGTTTTGTTTTCTGATTTATCAGTCAATTCATCGGATAGCTCGACGTATAAGTCGGTTCTCCGATCCGCCAAATAATTTAAATGTTCATCAAATGGTTTATTTAGCGGAACATGAATGGTGATTAGCTGTTCTTCATCATTAAGTTTGACGATTACAGTGCCGTTTGCGTCGACGGCAGCGCTTTCACCAAAGAAAGTAGTATCACATTCTGTTCCGGTACGATTGCACAATACGATTGGAATTTGATTTTCCATAGCTCGGCTTTGTAAATAAATGAATTGATGCTTTTCATAAGGCTTCATGTTTGCCAGCGGTACGAGTAGAAGCTCTGCTCCCTTAAGCCGGAGTATTCTTGCGACTTCTGGAAATTCCAGATCATAGCAAATCATTAATGCTATTTTTCCAAGCTTGGTATCAAAGACAGGCAGCTCTGTTCCTCCTTTAAATACATTTCTTTCGTTAGCAAAGAGATGGGATTTTCGATAGATGCCTCTTATCGTCCCTTTGTCGTCAATCAGAATGGCAGTGATAGAGAAGGTGGAGTCCTTATTTTTTTCCGGAAAAGAGATAACAGCAAAGATTTCATGTTCTCTACAAGCACTTTGGAAAATTTGAATGCAATTGCCTGAAAGCGGCTCGGCCAACTCACTTAAAGATTCCCAAACAAAATATCCAGTTAAACATAATTCCGGAAACAGAATGAGCTGTGATTGCTGCTTTTTTGCTGTTTTCATCATTTCGATCATTTTATGAATATTCTCTTTTTTATCGCCTTGTTTTGGTGAAAATTGAGCCATGGTCACTCGAACCATTTGGTTTACCTCCCAGTACTGAGGATTTATCTTATGTATACAAAAATTGTATACAATTTATGCCGTGGCTTTATACGTAACGATGAATGATTTGTGTAATCGAGACAGGATCCGTAAATTCTTTTGAAAAATCAATATCGTTTTGAATCGATTCGATATGTTTAAAAGCTAGTTCTTTTGCTGCTTTAGGCTGGTGATTTTTAATCGCCTCTAATAATTCATCATGCTCACAGATGGCGTTTGCTTCTTTATGTTCAGATACATCATAGAAGCTTAATATGATATGGGATAAAGTAATAATTTTTTTAAGAAATTCGATTAAATACGAATTTCTGGATGCTTCAATGATACTCAAATGCAAATTCTTTGTTGCCACTAATGACTGGTGAAACAAATGATCTTTCATTAATTTTCGTTCTTCTTCTAAAAAATGATGCATACGATCGATTTCTGCCGATGTTGCATAGTGGGCCGCCAGTTCAGTCGCTTGGGGTTCCAACATTTTCCGGACGCTGAATATTTGCTCCGCTTCAGCTGGAGTGGGGCAGTACACAAAGGCACCTCTTTTTGGCTTTAATTCGATTAATGAATCGTATTTCAATCGCTGAAAAACCGTTCGAATAGGTGTACGGCTGACCCCGAAGGCTTCTGCTAATACATTTTCTTTTAATTGTTGCCCGGGAGGAAAATCTGCATTTACAATGGCGTCACGGAGAACATGATATATTTTCTCCTCAGTCATTTTAGGTGCAGTCTTCATTGAATCATTCCTTTCTAATGAATGGTTTCTTATAAAATAACACGAATTTTCAGAAATATCAAATTTATTGTCAGATTATCTCTCATACTTTTTACTATTGAAATAGGCAAACAATTGATTGGGATGCAAATGACAGACTTATTTCATCCAACTATGTATACGACGAAAGAAAGCATATTCGTAATGCGTTCATCTATCAGTCAGCTATTGAATTTTTCTATAAATGATGATCAATAGGCTGCCAGTAATCGTCTGGAGAAATAGCAGCGAAAGTTGGGAGAGAGGGGATCGATACTGAAAAATGATTAATCAAGGAAGAAGTTTCCAAAAGGTATTTTTTAGTTCGAGCAAAGTGAAGTTCGTCATGATTTGGATCATTCATTTGCGAAAAAAGTACGTCATACAAAGTTAAAAACACCCTTTCATCCAGTCCATAAGCTAATTTTTTATGTTAATTTTTGATTTAACAACGAACTTTATTTCTTCATAATTTTTTAGGATTCATCGTCACTATGAAGCTTGCTGGAATCATATAAATATGGGAAAATAAGATTGACTGAATACCAAAATTTTCAAAACAAAATGTAAGGGGTTACATATTATCTGAAGAAAAATACTTTTTTAGACGTGAACCATAGCATACCCAATCATTCATGCTGTTAGTCATTTGTTGAGCGGAATATCATTTTATTTTATAGGATATTCATAACTATAAAACCTTGAAAATACAATAGGGGGCTAAACGATGAAAAAGATATTAAATGATCCTAAAAATGTTTTGGACGAAATGCTGAACGGTTTTGTTTATGCAAATGAAGGACTAGTAAAGAGGTTAGAAGAAACAGGTGTCATTTATCGAACTTTTAAAGACGAGGGCAAAGTGGGACTAGTCAGCGGAGGAGGGAGCGGTCATGAACCAAGCCATGCAGGTTTTGTCGGTCAAGGCATGCTGTCGGCTGCCGTCTGTGGCGAAGTCTTTACTTCTCCAACACCTGACCAAATAGTTGAAGCCATTAAGATAGCGGATCTAGGTGCGGGTATTTTATTGATTGTGAAAAACTACACTGGTGATGTGATGAATTTTGAGATGGCTCAAGAGATGGCTGAAATGGAAAATATACAAGTCGAAAAATTAATTGTTGATGATGACATCGCCGTTGAAGATAGCACTTTCACGGCCGGAAGAAGGGGAATAGCGGGAACTGTTCTGGTACATAAAATTTTAGGTGCTGCGGCAGCGTCTGGTTTATCCCTTAAAGAAATAAAAGAATTGGGGGATCAGTTAGTACCCAATATCAAAACAATAGGGGTATCTATTTCTCCGGCGACCGTTCCGGAAGTAGGCAAACCGGGATTTCAACTAGCAGAGGATGAAATGGAGTACGGTGTTGGAATTCATGGGGAACCGGGATACCGTCGTGAAAAAATAAAAACTTCAAAAGAAATCGCAAAAGAACTAGTCACCCAATTGAAAAAAGCATTCAATTGGAAAAAAGGGGATCATTATGCCGTATTAGTAAATGGACTAGGTGCTACGCCGTTAATGGAACAATATGTGTTCATGAATGATGTCCATGCTTTATTAAAGGAAGAAGAGTTGGTGATTGATTATAAAAAAGTTGGTTCCTTTATGACTTCTATTGATATGGCAGGGGTCTCTTTAACTCTTGTCAAACTGGCAGATGATACTTGGACCCACTATTTGAAACTTCCAGTTAAGACACCTGCATGGGTATAGAAGGAGGAATGATGGATGTTAACGACTGAAAATACTGTCAAATGGCTCATTTTATTTGCTGGCAAAGTGAATGAACAAAAGGTTTATTTAAGTGAATTAGACAGCGCTATAGGCGACGGCGATCATGGCACGAATATGGCGCGCGGAACAAAGGACATGGAAGAAAAATTAAAAGAGGAGGAATATGCGACGGTACAAGATGTTTTTAAAAAAGCTTCCATGTCGCTTCTGAGTAAAATCGGAGGCGCCTCCGGACCTCTTTATGGATCTGCCCTTATGGCGATGGCCAAACAAGCCGGCAAGGATGAAAAAGATATAGCGGCGATTCTAAAAGCAGGGCTTGAAGGGATTCAAAAGAGGGGAAAGGCAGTACCGGGCGAAAAAACCATGGTGGATGTTTGGGTCCCTGTGATCGAAGCGCTGGAATCCGGAAATTTAACAAAAGAAACGATACAGGAAGCTGTGAATCAAACAAAAGATATGAAAGCAACGAAGGGACGCGCCTCTTATCTTGGAGAACGTTCCATCGGGCATCTGGATCCCGGCGCCGTTTCAAGCGGATACTTTTTTGAAGCGATGTTAGAGGGAGGCATTCTGAATGAATAAAAAAGAATATGGGATTGTCATTGTCTCCCACGTCGAAGAACTGGCGGAAGGTGCGGCGCGATTATTAAAAGAGGCAGCCCGAGACGTTTCGATCACTTGTGCAGGAGGAACAGATGAAGGGGGTGTAGGGACAAGTTTTGAGAAGATCAGCTCCGCGATCTCCGAGAATAGTGCTGATAAACTGTTGGCCTTTTATGATCTAGGCAGTGCGAAAATGAACTTAGAAATGGCGATGGAAATAACCGAAAAGCAAGTTCATCTTATGGATACCGCGTTAGTTGAGAGCGCTTATACAGCAGCCGCATTGATACAAGCTGATGCACCCTTCGAAGAAATTATAGATCAACTCAAACCATTGAAAATAAAATAAAAACAAGCTTCCAATTTGCAAGATAGTCTTGCAGATTGGAAGTTTTTTATTTGATCCAAAATTTTTATCTAACGCCATATCGAAGTATGATAGATGGAATGAAGCCAAAATATCATGGATCGAATGGGGCTGATTCGTCTGTTGTCGATAGGTTGTTTAGAGCATATGAAAAAAGGCCAAAAACCTAACGAATCCAGGTTCTTGGCCTTTTTAACAAGTCTTTTATCTTTTTGATTTGACAGTAAAAGAAAGAAGAATAAGTACAGCGACAATGACCAGACAGACAATCGTTCCAATGATATTTTGTTTATTAAAAATAAAAGCTAAAAAGATGAAAGATAAACAAATGGCAGCGATAATCGTCGTATAAGGAAACCCTTTTACCTGAAAAACAGGTTTTTCCGAGTATTGAGGCCGGAGCTTTAATTGGGCTAAACATATCCCGATCCAAATTAATAAAACGGTAAATCCTGGAATGGTCATAAGATAGCTGATGACTTGATCAGGGGTCATATAAGCTAGAAATACACCCACTAATATACAAATGGTTGTTAATAATATTCCGTTTAACGGAACGCCTTGTTTGGACGTTTTCAAAAAGGCCTTAGGAGCTTCACCTGTTTGAGACATCGTAAACAATGTTCTGGATGTAGCGTATATTCCTGAATTAGCAGCTGACAGAACAGCCGTTAAAAGCACAAAATTCATTACATGAGCAGCGCCTGGAAGTCCTGAGAAGCCGAAAACTTGCACGAAAGGACTTTCTTTAGAGGATACTTGATCCCAAGGAACGATTCCGCAAATGATGAGAATGGGCAGGACGTAAAAAATAATGACTCTCCAAACGGTTCCTTTAATAATTTTCGGCAAAACACGCTGGCTGTCTTTTGTCTCCGTGACACTGACTCCAATTAACTCAGCTCCGCCGTATGAAAACATCACCACTAAAAAGGCACTGAACGTTCCACCTAAACCATGGGGGAAGAAACCGCCATGGGCTGTGTAATTTGATAAGGAGGACGTGGTACCGGGAAAAATCCCTAGCAAGATTAAAGAACCTAAAAGAATAAAAGCCATTAACGTAACAATTTTAATGCCGGCAATCCAATATTCAAGTTCGCCGTAGTATTTTACTTGAAATAAATTGATTCCCACGATAAAGGCAGCACAGATGAAACTTAACAACCATAATGGCATAGAAGGAAACCAGTATTGCAAAAAACTTCCGGCTGCCAGCAATTCAACGACAGTTACAATAATCCAATTAATCCAATAGAGCCATCCGACGATAAAGGATATCCGATTGCCAAAAGCTTTATTGATCAGATGCTGCACATTGAGTTTAGGATAAACAATCGCCATTTCTCCTAATGCGACCATGACAATAAAAAGCAATAGTCCTCCAATTAAATAGGCAAGCACAACACTGGGACCGGCCATATTGACAGTGTCCGAGCTTCCTTTAAATATCCCTGTTCCAATCATGCCTGCCAAAGCAATAAATTGGACATGTCTTGGCAACAGTCCCTTACGTAAACCTTGATTTTTTTCTTCCATGTTTTCTCATTCCTGTTATTCTTATTTTTTACTTTTGCACCAAAGCATTTTAATCATATAACGTTTTGATGTTTAAATGCTTTTAAGCGCTAAAGTTTTTGATATTACTATATCATAATGAAGCACTGTGTCAATGTAAGTTTAAAAGATCGGAAAATTACGAATAAACTGATTTTTAAAGATGTAGGTATAATCCAAAATGAAAAAACAAATGGGAACTTATAAAAGAATGTCATATTTATCATTATCTGAACAGAAGGTTTCTATTATCGTAAAATAGTATAGGAAAGTGATTTAAGTCATAAAAATGGATGGAGGAAAAACGCTCAATCGATCTTAAGGGATTTACTATAAAAAATTTCGTAAAAAATTTCGTTTTCCTTTTAAAAAAAGCGAACTTGACCTATTCACTCGTCACAGCAGATCGTAAGGGGATAGTGTATTTACAATCCTAATAAAATGTAGGACTAGTAAAGAAAGATAACGGTTAAACATCTCTTCATGAAGCGTTGATCAATAATGAGGGGGTTACTCTTTCGGATGGCAGGTACACAGAAAGTGTGTTTTGGAATCGTTGCCTAAACATCCTTTTATTTATATCCTAAAAAGCATATTGTTGTGAACGGACTGAAATTCAAAATTCATCGTAAATGATCTTCTTAAATGTATTTTTGTTTTTCCGGAGCGGTCCAAAGGAAGTAGCCGAAAACAAGAGCAATAATACAGCCGACAAAAGTGTACACCAGACGATCGATCATTAAATCAAAAGAAATGTGCTTTCCTTTGCCAAGCAAAATAAAAAGCAAAGGTACCATCGCCATTGAATAAAATACATAATTTTGAGTCTTTAAATAACTGCGAATTCCACCGATGAACGCCACTATGACAACGATCCACAAAAAGGACAACGGAAATATTAAAATGGCGCCACCAATCAGAACGCCGAAAAAAGTTCCAAGAGCGCGTTGATAAATTCTAGAAGGACCGATAGACGTTTTTCTTTGGAGCACCAAAACAACAGTCAGACTGATCCAATAGGCATGTGGATTCTTTAAATATAATTGAATCACTTGTGCTACGCTCAAACACAAAACGACACGGATCGTATAGAGCCAAGCCCGAGATGTTTTCAATCTGATTAGCCAGTATTTACATTGCGTAAAAAAATCAACATTGGAGGGATTGTTGGATAATGATTTGCTAAACGGTTTCTTTTTTATAAAAAACCGATAAGAAACAGAAAAACAGAGAAATAGAAATACAGCCCATATTGAACCTAAAGAAAAAAACAAACCTATCAGCAATGGGCTGATCTGTGTGGGCGGGGATATACCTGCACCGATCATAGATAAAATAGTAAAACGCATGCTGTTCACAGCGAACGTACGATTCAGGCCGCCTACTAGAGAAACTAATCCGTTCACAAACACCAAAAAGATACTAGCTGATAGCGAATGATGATTTCCAATAAATACTCCTAAACTAATGACAATAAATCCTGCGACGATGATCTGCACATAGTTTAAAACTTCTTCCTTTAACGAATGATCCACATTTGGAGGGTTCATAAAAAGACTGCCTAGAGCAACGATGAATCCCGTTTCTACATGGCCGATTAACGCACCGACAATAATCGGCAAAGCCATTCCTAAAGCACTTGAAAAAATTTGCAATTTCGGGACAGGAATAGAAGGATCCCATTGCAAAAAGTATTTCAAAAAATTCAGCGGTTTATGATTCATTTCTTTCCTCCTGTTTCATTCTCTACCATTCATATTATGGAATAACCTAAGAATAATGAACAACCTTACCCCGATAAAAGTACCGGAATAAGGTTGCTGAAATAAATGATCTTTATTTAATGGACAAGTGGAACTTTAAGTAAAGAATCTGGCTTTGTATAGATTTTATTTGATACTTTGGTTCGTTCTATTTTGTTTCAGGAATGGCGCAGCTTCCATCAGCACAGCTTACATTATCTTCCGTTGAAAGGTCTTCAAAGGCAGGGGAAGCGGATTCTTCTTGCCATACTTTTTGCAGAGCACCAACAAAGGTTTCCAATGGTTGAGCACCAGAAATGGCATATTTTTGGTTGATGAGAAAGAATGGAACACCTCTAATGCCATATTGCTGCGCTATGGCTTCGTCAATGCGGACATCATTGGCATAAGCATTTTGATCGTGAAGAACGTCTAAAGCTTGCTTGCGATCTAGCCCGGCTGTTTCGGCGATATCGGCTAATGTTTCGTGATCCCCAATATGCTTGCCTTCCGTGAAGTAAGCCCGAAAGAGTTTTTCGGAAATGTCCGCTTCTTTCCCTTGAGTTTTTGCAAATTTTACTAAACGATGAGCGTCGAAAGTATTCGTCGGCTTCATTCGATCAAAATCGAAAGAAAGTCCAACGCTGGCGGCTTGTTGGCCTATACCTTGATTGGTTTGTTTCGCTTGTTCGATACTCATGCCATATTTTTCTGCTATGGCTTCATGTATGCTTTTTCCACTGTTTTTTGGGGCATTTGGATCCAACTCAAAGCTTTTGAATTCAATTTCTACTTGATCTTTATGCGGGAATTGCGATAAGGCCATTTCTAATCGATGTTTACCTATATAGCAAAATGGACAAACGTAGTCAGACCATACTTCAATTTTCATATTGAACACCTCATATTATTGGATTCCACCATATAGTAACACAAAGCTGATTAAATCCCACGTATCTTGCTCATTGTGTTGTTATTCCTTATGCTCTATGTAAAAAGTGAAGAGGATTGGATGAAAAAGCCAAGCTTGCTAATTGCGGCTTTTTCCTGTCAAAACAAAATAATTTATGAAATAAGAAGAAATATAATATGATATAGGAGGAAATATCTTACAGACCGATAAGAATTAAACCCATACTTATCAATTTAGCGAAAATCTAAACTAACTAAATGGTTTGGAGGCATTATGGCACAAAATAAACCTAGAGTTTTTATTGGATATGCAAGAGAGTCAATTGATTATGTAAATGCTGTACATGAAGCACTTAGTTATGTTGCAGAAGTTACTCCTTGGTCTGCTGGAGCTTTCAATCCTTTAAATTACACAATGGAAGATCTCGAAGCGCAATTAGATCAAAATGACTTTGCTGTTTTCATATTCTCCCCAGACGATATCGTAAATATACGGGGTACAACGGCTGTCATGACACGAGATAATACATTGTTTGAAATGGGTCTTTTTTGGGGAAGGTTAAGAAGAGGACGGGTTTTTTACTTGATTCCGAATACAGTACCTAAAGTTTTAAACGAAACAGAAATCGAAGGTTATCGCCTGCCTACAGATTTAATTGGAATTTCTCCTTTGAAATATGAAGTGCGAGAAAAACAAAATTTTGCTGCTGCAGTAAATGTAGCTTGCAGTCATATAAAACGAAAAATTCAAGAACAGGGACCTTATGAAGACCCGGCTATACTTTTAGAAGAAGCAAAATTAAGACAAAAAGAGCGGGACGCAGTGGCTCTTTTTACCCTTAAATTAACCAAAGAACTTATTCATTCTGATGAGACCAAAATCTACGATTACTTGTCTGATGCACTTCGAAGTGTATATGCTATTCATCCACTATTCAGTATAGACGGAGTAGGCGTGTGGAAAAAAGAAGGTAATGATGGATTAAGACATGTTGCAGGAAAAGTAGGACGAGTCGATTTTTATCCTTTTACAATAAACGATGGGAAAAAAGAAGAGGACGAAGATAGGATTCTGGTTATCGATAGCTTTTTAAAAGGGGAAGAATTGGTCCTCTTAACAAAAGATCACTTGTTTAAAACTTATTTAATATGCTATCCTATAGGTAATGAATTGGTTATAACTGTAACTATTTCCGGGTCAACCTTTTTAACTGATGATGAAATAGGATCCCAATTTCTTGCAAACTATGAATTGATGAAAACAATCCATTATCTTTTTGGAGGTGCTTCTGAATGACAAGGTTTATTAATCCAGCAGTGAAAAGAAAGGTTTCTGCCAAGGATTCATATAAACTTGGCGAGCCTGTTGTTGGAGTAAAGGCAGTGGCACCCGTTAAAGGTAAGGAACAAGTCGGAGCCGTAGTGTATAAACGCAAAGCAAAATACGGTGACCTTTTTGAAAATTGGGCATAAGAAACTTATTAAGTTTTTTTTAAAACACTTCAATCTTTATGGTGAAGTGTTTTTACTTTTATGGAGGAATAGTTCTTTAGGCGTTTCTCGAAGATTCGTCATACCAATTCCATCGACATGACCTGAATCGATATACTGCTTGTTGCCTTCTCAACGATTTCCCCTTTTTGATGAAAAAATGACACCAGAAGTAGTAGCTTGGTGTGTCGTAATAACTTTTGATCAAAAATAATTCCTTCTTAAAGACGTTCTTCTCACTTGTTGTGAAAAAACATCCTTATTCCATTTCAGCCATCCGTTACTAAAAAACAAAACCCTCCCTTCAAACCTATTTTTATATTTTTTTACAATTTAAGCAATCCTTTATTTAAATGGATAAAACCATATTTTTTTCACAAAAAATTGATCATGGAAGGATGATGGCTAGTCAAGAGGTAAGTGTAGTATTCAATCATTTGACAAGTAATTTTTTACTATAGATAACGATTTATTATACCTTAATTTGCTACTAAGAAAACCAGACAATCGATTTCCATTTTCATTCGTTTTTGACATTTTGATACAATCATAGTAGGGAAAAAGGGGGGTTTTCATGTTTAAAATCTTGATTGTAGAAGATGACATCCAACTGGTTCGTCTACTTGAAAGGCATTTACATAAATTCAACTTTGATACAAAATCAATAGAAAATTTTGAAACTATCAAAGCTCAATTTGAACAGTATGATCCACATCTTGTTCTTTTAGATGTGAACCTGCCTAAATTTGACGGGTATTATTGGTGCCGTCAAATTCGCACCATTTCCACTTGTCCCATCTTATTTATTTCTGCACGCGACAGTAAAATGGACCAAGTCATGGCACTGGAAAATGGAGCAGACGATTATATTACAAAGCCCTTCGATTATGAAATTGTGACAGCTAAAATCAATAGCCAATTAAGACGCGCCTATGGGCCGTATGCCCATTCTAACAAGGAACGATTGGTCAATGTGTCAGGTTTAAAGCTGGATCTGGAACGTTTGTTGCTTTCTTTAGAGGATCAAACTATTGATCTAAGTCTCACGGAAGCCAAAATATTGGATGAATTGATGAAAAAAGCAGAGAAAGTCGTGAGCCGTGATCGACTATTAGAAAAAATTTGGGATGATCAAGCGTTTGTGGACGACAACACTTTAAATGTGTATGTCACACGGGTCCGGAAAAAATTAGCTTTATTATAGATTCATGATGCGATCGAAACCATTCGTGGCCAAGGATATCGATTCATGCCAAACTGGGAGACGAAAAAATGAAGCTTTTTATACGAGATCAACTGCCGCTCTTTTTTCTTTACTTCGTTCAATTGTTCGTGGTGACGTCCATTTACTGGCTTGATGATTATCATCATTTGACGATTAGTTTATATGCGATCTTTCTCAGTATTTGTCTTTTGATCGCCTATCTTTGCTACAGATATTGGACGAATCGTTCTTTTTATCAACGATTAGAAAAGCCGTTGACTTCAATAGAAGATTTTACGAGCGAATGGCAGCGATCCCCTCTATCTGAAAGTTTACATCAACTTCTCATATGCCAATTCGATCATTATAAAAGAGATTTACATAACTATAAATATAAGCTGGAAGATCATGTACAATTTATTCATCAATGGGTACATCAAATGAAGACTCCCATATCCGTTATTCATTTAATTATTCAAGATGAGGATGATGTTCGTTTTCGGGCCATTGGTGATGAGCTTGATCGTTTAAAAAAAGGATTAGAAATGGTTTTATATACGGCTCGTTTAGATTTATTTGAACACGATTTTTATGTAGAAACGATTCAATTGGAAAAAATGGTCCGTTCAGTTACATCCAGTCAAAAACGTCTTTTTATTCGAAAACACGTTTTTCCTTCGATAGAAATCCCTGAAAACTTGACTATAATCACTGATGAAAAATGGCTGTCTTTTGTTTTGACACAACTGATCACAAATGCTGTAAAATATACGATTCATGAAAATCGAAAAGTATATTTTCGCGGATTGAAACAGGGCCGTCATATCATTTTGGAAATACAAGATGAAGGGGTGGGAATACCCGAAAGCGATTTGCCCCGTGTTTTCGAACCATATTTCACTGGCGAAAATGGTCGTCATTTCCAAGAATCCACGGGAATGGGTCTCCATTTAGCGAAACAAATTTGTGAAAAATTGGGCCACCGTATTGAAATAGAATCGAAAGTGGGTCAAGGAACGACGGTTCGAATTCTCTTCTAGCAATCAGAAACCTTACAAAACTGTAAGTCAACTGTAATCTTACGAAATGGTGAGAAAGCGGGTTTCTCGATAAAATGAAGATACCAATGATCAGGGAGTGAATTCGAAATGTCGATTTTAGAAGTGAAACATTTGGAAAAAATTTATGAGGGCAAGGTGGCCTATAAAGCATTAAATAATATCCATTTTTCTGTTGAAAAAGGCGAATTTGTTGGCATTATGGGGCCGTCTGGAAGCGGGAAAACCACTCTTTTAAATGTGATCGCCACTATTGATCGCCCTACAGCGGGTGAAATTTTCATCAATGGGAAAAATCCCCACACTTTAAGTCGAAAGGAGATGGCGCTGTTTCGAAGACATGAGCTTGGTTTTGTGTTTCAACACTTTAACTTGCTCGATACTTTAACTGTTGAGGAAAATATAGTACTGCCGCTAACCCTTGACGGCGTCAGTGTACGTGAAATGAAAAAAAGACTTGAGGTCGTTAGTGAGAAGCTAGGAATCCAATCTATTTTAAAGAAGAGAACGTATGAAATATCAGGTGGTCAACAGCAGCGAACAGCGATTGCCCGTGCCATCATTCACAAACCTTCTTTGATTTTGGCTGATGAACCGACAGGAAACTTAGATTCGAAGTCTTCCAAAGATGTAATGGAAATGCTGACAAAGATCAATGAACAGGATGGCGCTACTTGTTTGATGGTGACGCATGATGCTGTGGCCGCCAGCTATTGTCATCGCGTGATTTTTATTAAAGATGGACAACTTTATAATGAAATTTACCGCGGCGATAACCGCCAAACTTTTTTCCAAAAAATTATCGATATGCTTTCTTTATTAGGGGGTGACAGTCGTGAACTTTCCACAGTTCGTCTATAGAAATGTCACCCGAAACAAAAGAACGTATGCCGCTTATTTTTTCAGCAGCGCCTTTTCTGTTTTGATCTTCTTTGTGTATGCTTTGTTTATTTTTCATCCTGGAATCAAAAAAGGCGTCACTGCCATAACGGCGGTGGAATTAATGAAAGCAGCGGAAATGATCATGTACGTATTTTCTTTCTTATTTGTACTTTATTCTGTCAGTACCTTTCTAAAATCCCGTAAAAAAGAATTTGGAATTTTGATGATGCACGGGATGACTAAGGGACAATTGGTTTCTATGGTTTTTCTGGAAAATATGCTGATTGGAATCGGCGCGATCATTACGGGAATTATTATTGGACTCATTACTGGAAAATTGTTTTTAATGATTGGATCGAATATGTTTGGACTGGAATCCTTGCCGTTTTACGTTTCTCCAAAAGCATTGTTCTTGACGATTGGAGCCTTTTTCGTTTTATTTTTCTGTATTTCCTTATTCACTACCATACTCGTTCAAGTCAACAAACTGATTGATCTATTCCAAGCAGGAGAAAAGCCGAAAAAAGAACCAA
Organism: Bacillus smithii; assembly: GCF_001050115.1. Classification (NCBI taxonomy): domain Bacteria; kingdom Bacillati; phylum Bacillota; class Bacilli; order Caryophanales; family Bacillaceae; genus Bacillus; species Bacillus smithii. The sequence goes on from NZ_CP012024.1 coordinate 1,646,635, forward strand.
AAGTATCCAAACTTTTATCGCTATTCGCAGCTATTCTTTTAACGGTTAGTTATTACTTGGCCGCAACGACAACGATAGGAAACATGATGTCTCGAATATTGCCGGTCATTGGAATGACTATTGTCGGAACTTATTTTTTCTACACACAACTTTCTGTTTTTATTACAAAATTATTGCAAAAGAATCGATCTTTCTTTTGGAAAAAAACGAATATTATTACGATTTCAAGTTTAGCTTATCGTTTAAAAGACAATGCCCGCATGTTTTTTATGGTCACCATCGTTTCCACTGTGGCATTTTGCGCAATTGGGACACTCGCATCCATGAATGTAATGAATCGCCAATTTCAAAAAGATAATCCCGTTGCCGTCAGCTATCTTGCATTGGATCGATCACCAGTGCATCAACAGCATTTACAGCAGATCGAAAAGGATTTTCAAAAGAAGCATCTACACTACAAAAAATTTCAATTGCCAGTCAAAATCGTAAAAATGAAGACTTTTGATCAAACATCGTCTTCACGTTCAACGGAGCAGCTGTTACCGGTTCTTTCTTTTTCACAATATAAAAAATTGTCTAAGTTGGCAGGGCTGGATGTTCGAGAAAAACCGCTGGCTGGGAACAAAGCACGCTCTTTGTCATCATCAACTTCTTTTCGAATCAAGCCGAAAACGAAAACATATGCGATCCCGCAGCAAAATTTAACATGGAAAGATTTAACGTACACGAAAAATGCGGTTTTTCCTTTTCAGTTTTTTCATGAAGGCTTGGTTGTCAGCGATGAGTTATATCCTAAAATCAAACCTGTTAAGTGGGAAACTTTCACAGGCTATTACACAAAGCGGTTTGAAAAAACGGAAGGAATTGCCGATCGTTTAGTAAACAACGGTTTCGCCATTCCTGATGAAAAAGGGCCTTACTCCATGATGGTCAGCGGTACTATTTATGCCAACCAGATGAGTATGTACAAAACGATGCTATTTGTAGCTTTATTGATTGGAACAGTCTTTTTCGTCGCGGCAGGAAGCTTTTTATATTTCCGTTTGTACAGTGATTTGGACTATGACAGACGACAATATTTAACCATTAAAAAAGTCGGTTTGACCGACCAAGAATTGAATCAAATCGTCACTCGTCAAATGGCGCTGCTGTTCTTTGTCCCCATTGTCGTCGCCTGTATTCATAGCGCCTTCGCTTTTATGGCTTTGCAAAGTTTTTATATCTTATCTATTGCTAGAGAAATGATCATCGTATTAGCTTGTTTTTTCATCGCCCAAGTCATCTATTTCTTAATCATTCGCTCGCGTTATTTGCGAAACCTCAAAAAATCGCTGATTTAATCATAAGTGTGCGGAAGCCTCCATTTGAATGGGGGCTGTTTGTATGTCTATATGAAATATGCATTTCTTAAAGCAGTTAAGATTCCATTTATTTTGCCATCTAAATTCTTTATTTTTCTAGCCGATAAAAAGAATGTGGCGCCATACGGTTTAAAGGACAGCTTCGAATCTAATTTTAAATCTAAAACTCCCCTCTTTTTCATTCAAACCCTTTCTTAAAAAATTAAGGATTGGGCTATCTAAAAGCAAAAGGATAATGAAGAAAAGGGGAGATTAAAACCGGCTGTCAGCTCTTAGATTGAGACATATTCAGGCAAGCAGCTGGTAACAAGAGCGGGAGAGCGTTTTTGAATCGAGGTTATTCGCCATAGATCGCTGATACTAACATTATGAATGGACAATCGGAGGATTTGCAAATGACTAACATGAATCAACTGCAACAATTATTTCCTAGTGCTGATGGAAATGAGGAACAACGAAAAAAAATTTTAGAATATATCAATACTATTTTTACTAAAATCGATGAATTAAAAGATCCTTCCAAATTAACTTTAGGAGAAATGCCCAATTACACAAAAGATTATTATAATCGTGTGATCAAAGAGGCCAATGTACCGAAAAAAGGATTGCCAATGGAAGTAACGATTACGGAACTGATTGATCTGGCAAAAGGTCACCGTTTTGTGAATAGCAATTATGTAGCAAATGTATCACCACTGCCGAATATAGCCAGTATTTTAGGAAACTTAGTCATGGTTCTGTTAAATGGGAATGCCCTTTGGGATGTAGAGGGGTCAGGTGCAGCTAAAGCGGAAGTCATGGTGACGAGCATGCTGTCCAAAATGGTCGGGTATGACGAAAATACAAGTGCCGGATATGCAACGTGGGGAGGACAAGGAGCCGTCTTTCATTCATTACGAATCGCGATTTCTCGTCAATTCCCGGATTCGAATAAAGAGGGGGTTCCTAAAAACATATTTTGTTTCTGCTCCGAATTATCTCATTACAGTCTTTATAAAGCAGCAGAAGCAACAGGTATAGGTGTCAACAACATGATACGTGTGAAGGTTAATGATGACCATTCCATGAATTTAGAAGATCTGAAACTCAAAATGGAACAAGTGATCTCTGAAGGTGGAATACCGGTTTACGTCCTCGCGACTATGGGAACAACAGACACCTTTGGTATAGATGATATTGAAGGTATAAAGGCTATCACTAGCGAATTAGAGCAAAAATACAGCTTAAAACCCATTTATATCCATGCCGACTCTGCTATGGGGGCAATGTACACATTCTTTAATGAATATGATTTTGTGAAGAATCCATTAAAATTCGAAGATCGTGTTTCTTCAGTTTTAAAAAGATACCAACAAAAATTAAAGAGTATACATTTAGCGGACAGTATGGTCTTTGATTTTCATAAAATGGGCCAAACCCCTTACATATCAAGTTTATTTCTGTTAAAAAACAGGGAAGATTTAAGGTTTGTAGACTTAGATGCTTCTGAAACGCCTTATGTCGGCAATAGAGGGTATGGAAGTTATCATACAAGCTACACGCTGGAATGTTCTCGTATGGGTAGTGCCATTACTATATATGCTTCACTGTTATCGATGGGGATTGAAGGCTACCAGTCACTGTTGGCCAACTATATTCGTGTGAACATAGCTTTTAGAGAATCTTTGCTAAGAGAGTTTGCCAATGTAGCTGTGACAAACGAAATAGCGCCAGTGACAACTTTTAGATTTTATCCGAACGAAGTTCTTTGGAAAGAAGAACTAGGAGGGAAATTAACAAAAGACGAAGTAGTGGCCATTAATGAATATAATAGTGGATTTGCTGAATTAATCGGCGCCGACAGAGATAGGATCTATTTTGGCAATACATCCAAACAAAGATTAATTCCTGTTCGTGATAAGACCAAAAGGCTACCTGTTTATGCACACAAATTCTTCTCCATTTCACCATATACGACAATAAAAGAAGTAGACAAATATATAACCTTTTTGAAAGAACACATGAATATTTATCAGAAATCTCTATTTCTAGTATGATATTGTAGAGATAATGAATGGAAAAGAATCCAAATGAAGCGAAAAACCGATAGGGGATATGCCTATCGGTTTTTTATGTGCGCCCGGCATGTACATGAACTATAGGGTGTAAGTCCCGAACCCCGAAGACAGAAGTAGAGGTTAGCCAAGAGCAAGGGTGTCCGTGGTGACGCGGAATCTGAAGGAAGCTGGAGGCAAAACACCGGTCCGAGGAACACGAACCTCATATAAGGCTAGGTATGATTGAGTGAGTTTGCATAACAAAACAAAGCTCTTTCTGTCGAAGGTCATATCGAGTAAATGAGGCGGATAGATGGTGTGAAAGTGCATGTACTTACCCGGGGAGGTCTGGCGGATATGTGAAGTACTCTTCATAACCTACTTAGTGATAAGTAGCTGAACCGTCAGAAGTCAGCAGAGGTCATAGTATTAGTTGGTCTAGAACAACTAAGAAGGACCGAACAATTAAGAGAGAATAGCCCTTGGTATTCAGTGAGTCATGATGAACACAGAAAACGTAGTACCTCACTTGAGGGAGGAAGCGGTGAATCCCGTGGGAGACCTCTTGGAGGGTGGAGTGACCACTGGCATAAAGAGAACAGCTATTCACGGAAGTTATAAAGACTTGCGTCAATTATCTTAATTGAACCGCCGTATACGGAACCGTACGTACGGTGGTGTGAGAGGACGGGAGTTAATCGCTCCCTCCTACTCGATTATGCTTTAAATTTAGTAATCATGGATTGCAAATCGTGTGCTAACTCATTTAATTCTCTAGAAGCTTCGTATAATTGATTGATGGATTCTAATTGTTGTCCAGTGCTTTCTTCTATTTCACGAGTGAAGTTTGAGTTATTTTGTGCAATTGCTTCAAGGTCTTTGACAGATGCCGTAACTTCTTCTGTTCCGGCAGAAATCTCTTGAGATGCGACTGAAACACCTTCGATTTGACTAGAAATTTGGTTTGCAATCTCTTTAATTTTAAAGAAAAGTTCTCCGGTTGTTTGAGCAATTTCGGTTCCTTTTTCTGCTTCAGCTGTTCCATGCTCCATAGCGGAAACAGCGTTGTTGGTTTCATTTTGGATCTCCTCAATGATTTTGGCAATTTTCTCAGTAGAATGGTTAGACTCTTCCGCCAACTTTCTGACCTCTTCCGCTACGACCGCAAACCCTTTACCGTGTTCGCCTGCGCGAGCCGCTTCAATCGCAGCGTTAAGAGCTAATAAATTCGTTTGGCTTGAAATATTGGTAATGACTTCGAGAATACCGGTAATTTCGTTTGAACGTTTTTGTAGCGAAGTGATCACATGACTGGATTGTTTTACAGTGTCATTAATGATTCTCATTTGTGAAATGACTTCATTGATTGCGTCTAGACCATTTATTGCGTAATCTTCCATACGTTTAGATACGGTAGAAACATCTTGAGCTGATTGTGCGATCGTGTTGATTTCAGTCGCGATTTGTTCGATAGCTCCTGCTGATTCTGTCACTGATACTTCTTGTACTTGGATCCCATCGATCATTTGTTTAATGTTATTACTGATGATGACAGAGTGATCTTTCGATTGTTCCGTAACTTTTGATGCTAATTCGGATGATTGTAATAAGGTATCAGAGGTTTGTCTCATTTTCCCAATCATTGATTTTAATTCGGACGCCATTTCATTGAATGCTTCATTCATTTTCCCTAAATCATCTTCTCTGGTAGGAAGTTGAATATCAAGATTTCCGCTTCTCATTTCGTTAATCCCCGTTAATAACTGTTTTAAGGGTTTGAAGCTTCTGCGACTAACCCATACATGAATAAGAATGATCACGATAATGGCAGGTATCAGAATCAACAATGAGTTAAGCAAAAATTTTTCCGTTCCATCCTTCACCATGCTCGCATCCACGTCTACTCCAAAGAACGCCCATACGTTCCCTGTACTGTCTTTAATGGGATAGAGCACGGTCACCCAAGTTCCGAATTGGTCTTCATACACATCCGAAACGGTTATTTTTTTTGTTTTATTTAATTCTTTAATCGGTTTAGCGATCGTTTTCGGTTGTTCATATAAATCACCGACGTTGATTCCGTTTTTTTGTAATCCTTCTTTTATATTTGTGGGTGTCGCAATAATAGCGGATTGATTTTTTTGATTCAGTTTGGTTCCCATTATATATGCTTGGGCAACATTTGGATTGTCACTCGAAATTTTGTCAAAAAAAGCGGTTAATTTTCTTTGGGTTTTACCATTGAAATCTTTTTCGTATGCAGCTTTCTCAACCAGAGAGGGATCAATTTCGTTTCCCCAACGTTGTGCAATATTCGTTGCTTGCTTCTCCATTTCTTTTGTCAATACTTCGTTTTGAATGGATAAACTTGAAAGGATAAGTATGGTTCCGACTAATAGGATGAGTGCTGTGGTTGCAACGATGGATTTTGTTGCAAATGAAAGTTTTTTAAATTGGTTTAAAGATAACTTTCTAAAAATATTCATGTTGAAATCTCCTTTTCTTTTTCTTTTTCTATAGCTTATATCGGTCATTTCAAAGAAAGTTATAGGGATAGAACAATAAAACGTGTTTTTCGTCTGCCAATGAGAATTTGAAAAAATAGGGGGAATAAAGAAATTCATAATCGTAAGAGATAATGCGAAGAATGCCGATAAGTTATTTTGCAGCCTACATTCGTTGCGATAAAGCTATTGTTCTAAAATAATCAATTGTAAGTGGGGATAATGGATAAATCCGAAGGCACCTACAATATGTACTGGACCTTCCTCAATCTTGTATCGATTAAAAGGAGATGCATGCAGAAAAACTAAAAACGTTCTTTGTATGCGACAGTTTTTTTATTATTAAGAAAGCGAAAGTGAAGAAATCGATAGTAAAATTGTAAAATATAAAAAATTCTGATAACATACTATCTAGCTAATTATCAAATCACTAGAAATGAGAATGAGGTGGCTATCATCATGTTATTTATCGAAAAAATTAGTTCTTTTGCAGGGAAAACCTTTACGTTTTGGGTTATTCTTTTTTCCATTATTGCTTATATTTTCCCAGATCATTTCAAATGGATCGGAGCCTATGTCGTTCCGTTGTTAGGAATTGTCATGTTCGGGATGGGACTCACATTATCCGCAGCTGATTTTAAAGAAGTATTTCGTCGGCCAAAATATGTAGCGTTAGGTGTTAGTGCCACTACATTATCATGCCGGGATTGGCTTTCTTATTGGCCTGGGGATTAAATCTGCCGCCGGAAGTGGCTGTTGGCGTCATCTTGGTAGGATGCTGTCCAAGTGGAACGGCATCGAATGTGATGGTGTTTCTAGCAAGAGGGGATGTGGCCCTCGCTGTGTCGATCGCATCGGTTTCAACCATTCTAGCACCGATTGTTACTCCGTTGCTTATTTTGCTACTGGCAAGCAAGTGGGTAGACATCAATATGTGGTCATTATTCGTCTCTATTATTCAAGTGGTGATTATTCCATTGGCACTCGGATTTGTCATTAGGAAATTCTTTGGCAAGCAGGCGGAAGCAAGTGCAAAGGCGCTGCCGCTAGTATCTACCATTGCGATCGTTATGATTGTAGCAGGTGTAGTAGCAGGCAGTCACGATAAGCTGGCCACCACAGGTCCGCTCATTTTTGCTGTCGTTATCTTGCATAATGTGCTCGGCTTTTTGCTGGGATTTTTGCTTGCTCGTCTATTCGGAATGGATTTAGCCAAACAAAAGGCTGTGGCGATGGAAGTAGGAATGCAAAATTCGGGATTGGGTGTCGCCATTGCAACCGTTAATTTTTCGCCAATAGCGGCTGTGCCTAGTGCGATTTTTAGCGTCTGGCATAACATCTCCGGTTCCATTCTCGCAACGATTTTCAGACGCATGGGAGAGAAAAAAGAACAAATATCAGAATTAACAATAAGTAAGTAAACATTTTTTCTATTCATTTGCGAAAGAACGTCAACCGGGAGATCTTATTGTAGGAGATGAGGATGGTCTCATAGTGGTCCCGGCAGAGGAGGCGGCAGAGATTCTGAATAAAGTAAAAACACAGTCTCAAAAAGAGAAAGAGATTTTTCAATCCATAGAAGAAGGAACCGTAGACAGAAGCTGGATGGATATTGCCTTAAAAGAAAAAGGCTGTGAAATTTACGATACATCTTTATGAAATGATGGAGGTAGTCAATGAAACCGAAAGTTTATATCACGAGGAGAATTCCTGAACCATTCATAAACCGGTTAAGTCTTATTTGCGATGTGCGAATGTGGGAAAAAGAAGACATCCCTGTACCGTATGAGATTTTAAAAAATGAAATAGAAGATATTGACGGTTTATTGTGCATGTTAACAGACAATATAGATGATTCGCTCATAAGAAAAGCAAAAAGGCTTAAAATCATTGCTAATATGGCCGTCGGTTATAATAATATCGATATTAACAGCGCAACCAATCATGGTATTATGGTCACTAATACACCGGACGTTTTAACAGAGACGACAGCGGATTTAACGTTTGGCCTATTGATCGCAACAGCACGTCGTCTCATCGAGGCATCTGATTATTTAAAAAATGGGAATTGGAAAACATGGTCTCTCATGCAATTAACAGGGCAAGATGTATATGGATCCACTTTAGGTATCATCGGATTAGGACGGATTGGAGAAGCTTTAGCGAAGAGAGCAAAAGGTTTTGACATGGAAATTTACTATTTTAACAGAAGGCGTAAATATGAAAAAGAAGAGGAATTAGGGGTTCAATATGCTCCGCTTGAAAAGCTTCTAAAAATATCGGATTTCGTTTGTATTATGACTCCTTACACACCCGAAACAAAAAATTTAATCGACTATGAACAACTTTCTTTGATGAAAAAGAACGCTATCCTTATCAATACGGCAAGAGGCGGAATTGTGAATGAAACAGCTTTGTACCACGTTTTAAAAAATGGGGGAATTGCGGGAGCAGGGTTAGATGTCTTTGAAGAGGAGCCCGTATCTTTAGATAATCCTCTATTAACTTTACCGAATGTCGTCGCCCTTCCGCATATAGGCAGCGCCAGTACTGCGACCAGAATGAAAATGGCTGATCTTGCCGTAACGAATTTAATAGCCGGTGTTCAAAACGAAAAACCTAAAAATCTGGTAAATTGTATACGGTAAAAATGAATCGCCACTTACGATGGAAGTGGTGATTCATACATATTTTCATAATTAAAATGTGGATCCAATCTTTCGGATCCGTTTTTTTGTGATGATAAAAATGGAAAACAAAGCATATAATAAACAAAATGATGAATGAAAGCAGGCGGATACATGCTAAAAATGATTGACTTGTATAGGAAGCATTTAAGTGGCGAAACGTTTAAGGGGCTAAGCGAAATGAATTTGGATCATTTTCCCATTAAAAATCCTGCCGATCTTGCCGGGTCATCGCTAGTATTACAGCATATCGTTAAAAAACATTTGATGCTACGCCAATCATGAAAGGCACAAAAACAAAACAACCCGCTATGGAAGCGGGGCCAAGGTTTCATCATTTTAACGACTATTGATAATTTTTTTGACCAAAGGATCATTTTTATCGACCCGGACAAGTTTGATTGTGCTACTCATAACATAACCTGTTTTTTTGCTGGCAGACGCCCTCTGCAATTTTCGTGCTGCACGTTCATTTACTGCCTTTGTACTGATTGGAGCTGTAGTTGACATAGACATCACACTCTTTTCTTTAATGTTGCGCGATAAATTATAAAGCGTAAAGAATTGCGGATACTCTTTTTCTTCAATTCTCCTTTGTCAATGCCACCATATATTCGATATTCTCAATGTTCCTTCCGACAACATTGTGTAACAGCAAAAACAAGGACCGGTCTAAAATATCGAAAGCATAAGTATAGCTGCTGACGACTGTCACATATTCTTCATCGTTATAAGAGAATGAGTAAACGAGATAATTCTTTTTAAATAGGTTGTCTTGATTCTCTTTGTTACGCACAGCGGTTTCCCCGGTTTCTTCAGATTCTTCATTATTTCTTTATCATAACAATAGCTCGTAACGGCCAAAAAAATAAACCGTTATCCCTTCATTACGGAGAAGCTGAAGCGTATGAGTTTATAGAAGCATGAAAATAGTTTTAAGAAGAAAATTAGATCGGCGGCATCGATGGACGATCGAAAATAACCACTAAATACGGAGTAAGAAAATTTCTAAGTGAACGTGATGACGCTTCTTTTAAGTAAAATTTATAGGCTTCCAATCGAACACAAACAATTTTAATGTATATTGACTAAGAAACGATCATCCTATATAATCGTGACAAATTTAGTAAATGCTATGAAAAGGACATGAGTTTTTCTTAACGGTTCACAGAGAGGGAAGGGTAGCTGGAAACTTCCTAATGCTGCAGAAAAACTTACCCCCTTGGAGCAGTATTGGTGAAATCATAGTAATCAATACCGTCGTTGCTACGTTACAGCAAAATGAGCCGTCACTTTTGAATGGTGATGGGAAGTTGGGTGGAACCACGGGTATAGAACGCACGCTCGTCCCTTCGGAAAATCTTGAGATTCAACGTGTAGAAATATCATGCGAAGAGGCCAAAAAAATCTTTGCCGACGATCCTTTAAAACTAGAACTGCTAGAAGATATTCCACTAGACGACGTTGTGACAGTCTATCGTCAAGGGGAATTCGTTGATTTGTGCCGCGGACCACATTTGCCATCTACTCGATTCATTAAAGCATTTAAATTAACTCATGTATCAGGTATTTATTGGCGTGGTGATAAAAACAATAAAATGATTCAACGTATTTATGGTGTAGCTTTTGCTTCAAAAAAAGATTTAGATGATTATTTTCATTTTGTCGATGAAGCACAAAAAAGAAATCATCGTAAATTAGGCAATAAATTGGAATTATTTATGTTTTCCGAGGAAGCACCTGGAATGCCATTTTATTTGCCAAATGGTCAAATCATTCGAAATGAATTAGAGTCCTTTTTAAGAGAGCTGCAACATTCATATGATTATAAGGAAGTCCGTACGCCCATTATGATGAATCGGCGATTATGGGAGCGCTCCGGACATTGGGATCACTATAAAGAAAATATGTATTTTTCCGAAGTGGACAATCAAAGTTTTGCTTTAAAGCCAATGAATTGCCCTGGACATATGCTTATTTATAAAGATAAGCTTCATTCCTATCGAGACCTGCCGATTCGAATGGCAGAGTTTGGGCAAGTCCATCGTCACGAATTCAGTGGTTCACTAAACGGCATGTTGCGGGTGCGCTCATTCTGTCAAGATGATGCCCACATATTTGCAAAACCGGAACAAATAGAGGAAGAAATGACATCCGTATTAAAATTAATTGATTATGTTTACAGCACTTTTGGTTTTGAATATGAAATTGAGCTTTCTACAAGACCAGATGATTACATGGGCAGTGATGAATTATGGGATAGAGCAGAAGATGCTTTAAAGAATGTTTTGAAGAAACTTAACTATGAATATAAGATCAACGAAGGAGACGGCGCTTTTTATGGGCCAAAAATTGATATTCATATTAAAGATGCTCTGAAAAGGAGTCATCAATGTGCCACAGTTCAGCTGGATTTTCAATTACCTCAAAAATTTGATTTAACTTATATAGATGAGCAGCAGAATAAAATCCACCCAGTTGTGATTCATCGTGCTGTCTTTGGATCCATCGACCGTTTCCTCGGTATTCTAATTGAACATTTTGGAGGTGCCTTCCCTACTTGGCTGTCACCAGTTCAAGTAAAAGTCATCACTGTATCCAACATTCATAAAGCGTATGCAGAAGAAATTACACTGCGATTAAAACAGGAAGGAATAAGAGTTGAACTTGATTTGCGTGATGAGAAATTCGGCTATAAAATGAGAGAAGCCCAAATGAAGAAAATTCCATATATTTTAATCCTGGGCGATCATGAACGTAAAAGTCAATCCATTCATGTTAGAAAATATGGAAAAGAGGAATCAAAGGAAATGAAGCTGGAGGAGTTTATCTCTCGTTTAAAAAATGCCATCAAAAATAGATGCCTTGATAATAGAAAGGGAAACACTGAAATTTAAGTTCTATTGAGAAATTTCCGAATCATCGCTTATTATAAAATATTCTGCGATATTTTATGTAAACTTAGATAAGGATTTATTTCTGCGTTGTTCTTAATCCAAAATATCGGCTGACAAAGATGATTTCTGCTATCCAAAAAATTTTTAAAACGATAGACGATTTTTTTATCCATTATCAAAGTTACAAATCCTAATGGAGCTATTCCGAGAAAATTAGTGCTGGAACTATCTAACCGCCACCTGTTGTGAAGCCAGCTTCAAAGTGAGCTAAACTTGATTTCTCATAATCTTTCATTGGTTGTCTACGAACATTTGTTTCTGTAAAGTCGTTAGGCTTAACAGATTGACCGTGTTGATGAAAGAGTTTTTTGGTGGTTTTTTGAATTTAAATTTATAAAAAGGTTTTTTATTTACACTTGCCATTTGACAATTCTAAATGTATCGTTTAGATTGTAATCAAAATAAAAGATCGGAAGGGTGAACCAACTAAATGATTTTCTAATCCTATTCACGAAGGTCAACAATTAAAGGCTATATTAGCAGAAAAATCTCCGCTTCATTTTCATTTATGAGACCTTTAATTGTCGTTTTTCAGAATAGGATTGGACTTTCATAGGTTGGATCTAAAGGATCGTTTCTTTTGGTGTGCCCTATGATTTTGTGCCTCCTATTCTGAATGGATATAGGAGGCATTTTTTTGTCTCCTAAACTCGGGTACAAGGAGATGTTGATATGCTTTTATTAAAAGCTCACCATGTAAAGCACTATGTACAGGATCGTTTATTGATAGATGCGGATCCATTGCAAATTCATCAAAATGATCGAATTGGATTAGTTGGTCGAAATGGCAGCGGGAAAACGACGTTGCTTCAAATTCTGGCTAAAAAGATTTCTCCAGAAGAAGGGGTCGTTATTCAACATACTCGATGTGAACTTTTACCGCAGTTTAAACGAACAGATACAACCAAAAGTGGTGGTGAAGTGACGCAAGAATATATTCAAAAAGCTCTTGTTAAAGATCCGGGACTTTTACTTGCAGACGAACCAACAACAAATCTTGATACAGACCATATTGAATGGTTAGAAAAGAAGCTGAGAGAGTGGCAGGGGGCATTTATCATTGTTTCGCATGATCGTGAATTTTTGGATGCTCTTTGTACAACCATATGGGAAATCAATGAAGGAAAGATAAAAGAGTATGCAGGCAACTACAGCGATTACGTAAAACAAAAAGAAGCAGAGAAACATCAAGAACAATTAGCTTATGAAAAATATGTGAAAAAGAAAAAGCAGTTGGAAGAAGCATTAAAATTAAAAGAGAAAAAAGCGGAAAGAGCAACGAAGACGCCAAAAAGAGTCAGTGAATCGGAAGTAAGAGGGACAAAGCCATACTTTGCCAAAAAGCAAAAGAAACTGCAAAAAACAGCGAAAGCCATTCAAACGAGATTAGAAAAACTTGAAAAGGCAGAAAATGTGAAAGAACTCCCACCAATTAAGATGAACTTGCCGAATGCAGAAACGTTTAAAAATCGGATTATCTTTCGTGTAGCAGATGTAACGGGTATGATTGGAGAACGTGTGCTTTGGAGCCGTGCAAATTTTCAGGTTCGAGGTGGTGACAAATTAGCGATTATTGGTCCAAATGGAAGCGGGAAAACGACGTTAGTAAAAAAGATCGTCAACCAAGAGCCAGGCATCATGATTTCTCCTTCTGTTAAAATGGGCTATTTTAGCCAAAATTTAAATATATTGAATGTGGAAAAATCTATTATAGAGAATGTCCAATCCTCTTCAAAGCAAGATGAAACGCTTATTCGGACGGTCCTTGCAAGAATGCATTTTTTCAATGAAGATGTTTATAAGCCTGTAAGGGTTTTGAGTGGCGGAGAGCGAGTAAAAGTGGCACTAGCAAAACTATTTTTAAGTGACATTAATACGTTGATTTTAGATGAACCGACGAATTTTCTTGATACAGAATCTGTTGAAGCATTAGAGTCACTTCTAAAAGAATATGAAGGAAGCGTGATCTTCGTTTCACACGATCGCCGATTCATTGAGAATATCGCAACACGAATATTGGTCATTCGTAATCAAAAGATAGAATTATTTGAAGGAACCTTTCAGCAATATAAACATGTTCAACCACAAAAAACTCGAGACAGCAAAAAAGATCAACGTCTCTTACTCGAAACGAAAATTTCAGAAGTGCTAAGCCGCTTAAGTATTGAACCGTCTAAAGAATTAGAAATAGAATTTCAAAAACTTTTAAAAGAAAAAAGGGAATTGGACATAAATAAATAATTTTGAATATTGATTTTATAATAAAATTTTGTAATAGTTAAATTTACATCAACTGTTAAGCCCCCATAAGCTAATGAAGGGGGCTTTGTTTTTGATATAAAAAACATTTAGACCGTGCAGAAACGGTGATCTATTCCTGAGGTAAAAATGCGCTATTTAAGTTTGAAATGACGGTTTTAATCCATTATTCCAAAAACAAACCATCTTAGCTTTTATAATGCAAGAAATTCTCCAAATGTAATTAGATATTGAACGAAGCATCGAACATGTATTATGGTCATTCCCCTAAGCTTCATTTAAATACATTGAAAAGAAGGGTAGGAAAGAGGAAGTTGAAAAAAGCAATTATTTTTGATATGGATGGTACATTATTTCAGAATTCGTCATCCGATCTTGCACATAATAGAGCCTCTTAGATTATGTGTACAAGCAAAAAATCAAAATTCCAAAATCATATTCTTTCTTTAACAATCTATTAAAGTTCTTGGTTCTTCTGTTCGACCGAAGCAGATTATTCATGAAAGAATAAGGTAAATAGCAACTTTCCTATAGCAGGATTTCGTGCAATGAGTGAGATCTGTCTCTTGATGTTGAAATCGGCAATCGGAAGAACCTTAATAACGGATCGATCAATATTATAGGTAAAAATTTCCGGTAGTATAGATATGCCTAAATTGGCTGAAATAAACCCGATAATACTTTGACCAAAGTCAATTTCAAAAGAAATATTCGGTTGAGAATGATGAAGTCTATAGGCTTCTTCTATTAACATACGAACATCGCATGAAGAAGGGAGAACAACGAGGGGTTCATCCTTGAAGTCATTAAAATAAATGACATCTTCATGCTTAGCCAGTGGATGGAGATGATTGACAAACAAATAAAAAGGTTCTTTAAAAAGAGGTTTAGACCAATATGAATGTTGAATTTCTCGATCATCTAGCAGTGCTGCATCAATGTCCCCGGTATGTAGGTAATTGAAAATATCATAATAATGATAAAAAATTTTAATATTCACTTCCCGGTCGTTCTCCTTAGCTGTAGCTAATTTATATGGGAGATAAAAGCTGGAAATACTCGGCCACGTTCCAATTTTAATTTCTGAAGTTTTTTGTGTTGATAGAATCTTTTTTTGTATAGAACGAATTTTATGTAAGACAGGTTCAATTTCTTTAAATAAAATATCCCCGGCTTCTGTTAGTTCTACTCCTTTGGCAGAACGTGTAAATAATGTTGCTCCTAAATCTTCTTCTAGTTTTCTAATTTGCTTGCTTAATGCTGGTTGTGTCATATGAAGTTGTTCACTAGCTTTTGTTAAACTTTTTGTCTTCGCTGTAACCAAGAAAGCCTCTAGCCACTCTGTTCTCATTTTGATCCCTCATAACTTTTTGTTATATCCCTAGTATATAAAGGAAGTACTCCTAATGCAAAAATCATGATAGTCTTTGGATGAGTTCAAAACAACATCTAAGGAGGACAATCCTATGTATCCAAACAAAATGTATATAGATGGACAGTGGGTGGATGCAAAAGAAACCATTGATGTCATCAATCCAGCTACAAAGGAGATCATCGGCACTATTCCCAACGGTGGTAAAAAAGAAGCAAAAATGGCAATAGATGCGGCATACTCTGCCTTCAAGGAGTGGTCTAAAAAGACTGCCGAAGAGCGCAGTCAACTTTTATTA
The DNA here is from genome assembly GCF_001050115.1 of Bacillus smithii. Lineage (NCBI taxonomy): Bacteria > Bacillati > Bacillota > Bacilli > Caryophanales > Bacillaceae > Bacillus > Bacillus smithii. The sequence goes on from NZ_CP012024.1 coordinate 1,662,109, forward strand.
AAATGGCATTGCTTAATTGAAGAACATACGGACGAACTAGCGGAAATCATAACAACTGAACTAGGAAAACCTCTTTCCGAAGCAAAAGGAGAAATTTTTTATGCCAATAGCTATATCTCTTGGTTTGCTGAAGAAGCAAAACGAATTTATGGCGAAACGATTCCGGCATCTTCTCCCAATAAACGTATTATAGTCAAAAAACAGCCTGTAGGTGTTGTTGCAGCCATCACTCCATGGAATTTTCCGGCAGCCATGATTACACGAAAAATTGCACCAGCTCTTGCTGCTGGTTGTACAACCGTTTTGAAACCATCTGAAGAGACGCCTTTCACTGCTTTGAAATTGGCAGAACTCGCTGAGCAAGCCGGGATTCCAAAGGGTGTCATAAATATTGTAACAGGCGATGCAGAACCGATTGTGGATGTTTGGCAAAAAGATGAACGTGTACGCAAGCTCACTTTTACCGGTTCTACACGCGTAGGGAAAATTTTAATGCGCGGGGCCGCTGACACTGTGAAAAAAATATCTCTCGAATTAGGAGGGCATGCTCCGTTCATCGTAACAGCTAATGCAGATATAGAGAAAGCTTTAGAGGGGGTTATGGCGTCTAAATTTAGAAATGCCGGCCAAACCTGTGTATGTGCAAACCGTATTTTTGTTGAAGAAGGAATCGCTGAAGAATTTTCTAATAAACTAGCAGAAAAAGTGTCAAAATTGAAAGTGGGTAATGGATTTGAAGAGGGTGTAGATATAGGTCCACTCATTAATGAAGCAGCCGTTCGGAAAGTAAAGGCACAAATTGAAGATGCAAAACAAAAAGGAGCTAAAATCCTTGTAGGAGGTAACTCCATAAAAGAAGAAGAAGGCTTTTTTATGGAACCAACTGTTATTATGAATGCTACTGACGATATGTACTGCATGCATGAGGAAACATTCGGGCCGCTTGCTCCTATCACAACATTTAAAACAGTAGAAGAAGCTATTGAACGTGCTAATAATAGTCCTTATGGATTGGCTGCTTACGTATTTACAGAGAATATTCAAGAAGCAGTTTATATAACAGAGGCATTAGAATATGGAATTATTGGTTTAAATGATGGTTCTCCTTCGGCCGCCCAAGCACCATTCGGTGGATTTAAAGAGAGTGGGATCGGTCGTGAAGGAAGCCATTATGGAATTGAAGACTATCTAGAAATTAAGTATATTTCACTTGGATTGTAATTGTGCCTCATAATAACAAAAAGGATCATAACGGGGAAATATCGATGAACACCAAAGTGTTTATAAAGCATCTTAGCAGAGAACTAAATCGTGCAGGCATCACCTTACAGACTTTTAAAATATCACTAGCAGCAGGAATTTCATGGTGGCTGGCGACTTTCATTACTCCCCATTTCTATCCTTATATCGCTCCGTTAACAGCCGTTTTAATTACCAATACGACTTTTGAAAAGGCTGTAACCAAAGCGATTCATCGTTTCTTAGGGGTTGTAGGTGGAGTGGCATGCAGTCTGATTGTCTCTCAGTGGATCATGCCTTCAGGAATGGCCGCTTTTCTAAGTATTTTTATAGGGATGGCAATGGCGAAAACTCTTAAACTTCATCAAGACAGCATCTCACAAATAGGCGTAACTGTCGTAATGGTTTTGGCTTTTTTGCATTCGGGAGGTTATGAATGGGCCCGCATCATGGAGACAGTCATAGGATCAGTCGTTGCCATTTTTGTCACGATTCTATTACCTAACAGGAAAGCTGGTCATGAAGATACCCTTGACCTCGGCAAAGCAACGTAATATGTTGTTTTTTATGTTTATTATGTCTGTATTTCATTCAATTACTCGAAAAAGGTAAGCGTCAAATCTTGGACACCTTCTTGATGTGCTAATTTCATGAGATAATCTCCTCAAGATGAAATTGAAGGAGGTTTTTTTATGCCTAAGAATCCTGAATTACGAAAGGTTTGGGAACAACGAATCGCTGACTATCGTAAAAGCGGTCAAACTCAAGTAAACTGGTGCAAGGAAAATCAATGGAGTATTCACCAGTTTAAATACTGGTTAAGAAAAATTGAAAATCCAATAAAAAATCAAGGAAAGTCTACAAAATGGGCATCCGTTACCCTAGAAGATCATTCACAAACAGTTGAAAATTCATTACGGATTGAAATTAGTGGGATTTCAATTGAAGTAAAACCTGGTTTCGATCCGGCCTTTCTTTCAGAAGTGGTTAGGACGTTGAAATCAACATGTTAGTTGGTACAAGAGCTGAACGAGTTTACTTGGCAAAAGGAAGTACTGATTTGAGAAAATCCATTGATGGATTAGCTGCTTTGGTGAAAGAGGGATTTGATTTAGATCCCTTTTCATCAAGCTATTTTGTGTTCTGTAATCGAAAGCGAGATAAATTAAAAATTCTTCACTGGGACTATAATGGTTTTTGGCTTTATTATCGTCGATTGGAAAAAGGAAAATTTCAATGGCCAAATGAAAATGACACTGGAACGATACAAATTAGTTATCGGCAATTACGCTGGTTATTGGATGGCCTTGCAATGGAGCAAAAGAAAGCACACCCAGAAGTAAAGGCTAGAACAGTTATATGAATTTTTTACTTTTAACAAAAACCTTGGAGGAAAATAGCTAAAACCGTCGAATTATTACTACATGATGAAAAATTTAAAGAATCCTACCCAAAACCCATTTGAATTAATTGAAAAACTTCAACAGCAAATCGTTGAATTGACGGCGAAATTACGATGGTATGAAGAACAGTATCGTCTTAGTCAAAAACGAAAATTTGGCTCTTCAAGCGAAAAAACAAATCCTAATCAATTAGAACTACCTTTATTCAATGAAGCAGAGGTAGAGTCTAATGTAAAAGCCGAAGAGCCAACTGTTGAAACAATTACATATCGTCGTAAAAAGAAACGTGGTCAACGTCAAGCTACGTTTGAAAACCTGCCTATGGAAACGATTGAATATCGTTTACCCGAAGAAGAGCAGGTCTGTTCGTGTTGCGGTGAAAAAACACACGAAATGAGCACAGAAGTACGACAAGAATTAGTGATTATTCCGGCTCAAGTCAAAGTTTTAAAACACGTTCGATATGTCTATGGATGCCGTCATTGTGAGCGTAATGAAATAGAGACACCAATCGTTACAGCACCTGCCCCAAAATCTGTGTATCCAAAAAGTTTAGCTTCACCGTCAAGCATGGCATATATTATGAATCAAAAATATGTAGAGGGGCTACCTCTATATCGCCAAGAACAACAGTTCAAACGATTAGGTGTGATCTTATCCAGGCAAACCATGGCCAATTGGATGCTTTATGGTGCCGAAAAATGGCTTGCGCCAATTTATCAACGAATGAAAGAGCATCTCCTCTCTAAAGACATTCTACATGCGGATGAAACAACTGTTCAGGTTTTACATGAACCTGGAAGGTCAAGTACATCGAAATCTTACATGTGGCTTTATCGGACTGGAAGAGAGGATCCACCACTTGTCCTTTATGACTATCAGGAAACTAGAGCAGGAGAACATGCCAAAGAATTCCTAAAAGGGTTTAAAGGATACCTGCATGTCGATGGATATGCAGGATACCATAAGGTATCCGGCGTAACATTAGTTGGATGTTGGGCTCATGCCCGCAGAAAGTTCGATGAGGCTTTAAACGTACTTCCTGAATCCAAACGTCATTCAGCAGTCACAGTTCGGGAAGGACTCAATTTCTGTAATCAGCTATTTGCCATCGAGCGTGATTTGAAAGAATGTACACCAGAAGAACGATATAAAAAACGACTTAAACACAGCCAACCATTGTTGGAGGCTTTTTCAGCATGGCTAAAAACAGAGAAAAGCAATGTTTTACCAAAGAGTCTATTAGGTCAAGCCATTACATACTGCCTCAACCAATGGGAAAAACTCGTGGCATTTTTAGAGGATGGACGTTTAGAAATCGATAATAATCGAAGTGAACGATCCATTAAACCATTTGTGATCGGTAGGAAGAACTGGATTTTTAGCAATACTCCGAAAGGAGCTAAGGCCAGCTCAATCATTTACAGTATTGTGGAGACAGCAAAAGAGAATAAATTAAATCCATTTTATTATCTTCGCTACTTATTTGAAAGGCTTCCCAATATGGATATAAGCAATATGGATGAGCTTGATCAACTACTTCCTTGGTCCAAAACAATTCCTTTGAATTGTCGGGTTTTTAATAACTTATCACAATAATAGTATTTAATCCCTATCATTAAAAGGTGGGGATTATTTTACGCTTACTTTTATAGGGAGTATATGAATGGAGTTGAGCTTACTCACGAAGAAAGAAGGCTTAAGGAACTATCTGATCTTACTCACAGCGCTACTAGTGCACGAGAGGCCTTATCATCTTTGTTAAGAGAACTAGGATTAGCAAAATCAAGATTAGGGATCGATGAAGATGGCATGACAATGGCTTGTTTAAGTCATATTAAAAGTAGATTTCCAGGTATAGAATTTATATTTTTTTCTAACAAAATTAGGCAGATAAGGGCTGTTAAAACACCACATGAGATAGATGCGCTTACTTACGCGGCAAATTGTGTGGAAAAAGCCATTGAAGATGTTATCAGTAATCTCAAAGAAGGCATTAGTGAATTAGAAATAGCAAACATGTTTAATACATCTATAGCCAGTCAAGGAGCTATCGCTGCTTTACCAATGATCAAAATAGGTAGACACGCGGTTGGAGGACAACGTAGACAAAAATCGGAAATTAAGCTCCAACCTGGGGACTTAATATGGTTTGATTGCGATGTAGTCTGTAATGGGTATTGGGCAGATAATGCACGGGTGTTCTCATATAAATATATGAAACCCGAGTATGATAAATTTAATGCATTGTACAAGGGACAGCTTGTGGCAATTAATGAAGTAAAGATCGGTATGAAGGGAAAAGATGTATTTAAATTAACAATGAGTGCGGGTCTGAAAAAATTTCCATAAAGTCTTGACTTACTCTCCAATGCCGCTTAATATGCAGAGTGTTCCTGTAAGTAATTGGAATAATAATCAACGGGGAAGGTGAGAAAGATGAAATCCATTTGTGTATTTTGTGGTTCAAACTATGGGAATGACATGGAGTTTAAGCAAGCAGCCAGAGAGCTTGGAAAGTTCCTTGCCAATAAAAAAATATCCCTGATTTACGGTGGAGGGAAGGCGGGGCTAATGGGGGAAATTGCAGATGCTGTCTTAAGCCATAAAGGCCATGTTATTGGGATCATACCTAAGTTTTTAAAAGATAAGGAACTAGCACATGAAAATATAAGTGAACTCTTTATTGTAGACACAATGCATACACGCAAAGCGAAAATGTATGAGTTAGCAGATGGATTTATTGTCATGCCTGGAGGTTATGGAACTTATGAAGAACTTTTTGAAGTGCTCTCTTGGTTGCAAATAGGCATACATAATAAGCCAATTGCTCTGCTTAATGTCAATGGTTTCTTCGATCCTCTCATAAAATTGATGGAGAATTTCAAACCTAATTTAGTAAATAAATGGACATGATACCTCTCCTGATGGCAAATCGACCTGTATCATTTTCTAGATAGCGAAAGAGTTTTTGCAACTCCTGCAAGTTCATATATACAGGTAGTTTATTATCAATCTTCGGGGTTTCGATACCAACCATAAAATCATTCATCAACAGGTTTTCGCGTGTACAGTACTTCATAAACGATTTTAAACAAGAGATTTTTCGGTGAATCGTTCTAGGTTTCATGTTTTCTTTTGTAATTTGTTCTTGGATAAAACGTCGCACGAGAGTTTTATGAATGTCATTCAATTCAAGGGATCGATGATGCTTTAGCAAAATCTAAATAACACCTTCAGTGATAATAAACGAATATTGATAACAAGTTTAAAAGATGATCATGATCGTCTAAAAAATAGATAATTCGTTTAACAAAAAACTGACGAAAAATTATGAGGAACTTAGAAGAGGAAGTACCTAATAATTGTTGTTATAGGAACTTGAAGGGAAGAACCCCTAACATTACGAAGAAATAAGTTAGTTTACATAATATATATTATAGGAAGTTAAGGGTAAATTGTCTCATAATATAAGTATACTTGTTACATTGAGACAAAATAAAAATTTTGAAACGCTGATCTTAATTTTCATTTCAACCAATTATAAATCTTTCGGTATTCATTTTGAACGTCTGATCGAAATGAATTCTATATGATCCTGTAAAGTCATTCATCGTGTAATGTTTTCATTCTGCATCGATCGATTATGATAATAATTTTATAATGTTGCTTTTTGGCTTAAACATCTCACAAATTAAACCGATCTATTTTCGCATCCGTCATTCTGTTTTATAACCTATATTTACCATTTAGAATGAAAGAATTGTAAGAAATTATTTTAGTCTATTCCATTCAATATTTCAGTGCAAACGCTATTTCTACAATTTATAATTCACTCAACTTTCGCACACAGAAATATGGAGACAGTCCTTGATATAACGAGGTAAAGAAGTAATCCAATTGGACAGTTGACACTGAAAAATGTCCATACTCAAATAAACCTTAGCTTCAGCCAAAGTTTGGAAAAGAGAAATCAATTGTAGTAAAGCCGTTTTAAAGTCCATCTCCTTTACTTCGTCACATAGAAACAAGAATAAGTTGCCCATGGTCTTCGGATCCTCTTCTTTCCGAAGTTGCCAAGCAATCAAGATATACCGAGTGAAGACAATGGTAGTATGGCTAATCATCATGTCATAGGAACGACCTTGAAACTCTTTGGCTAAATGTAAAAACGATTTACTGAATTTAAAAAAGGTTTCAATGTCCCAACGCATCCCATAGATTCGAACGATTTCTTCATTAGACAGCGTGGTATCTGTACTCAAAATGGCTAGCCATTCACTTTGGTTGTTTCGATTCCGCACAAACACGATTTTCACTGGTAAACCCGTATGAAGGGTTGCGTGAATCGAGCCGAGTGTTTCTTTTTTGCCAATGTCTCGTTTCGCTTTTCGATACAGTTGTTCCAAGGTTAAACGTTCTCCGTTGAAAAGATACCGTTGTTTCAGCTGTTTGACCATACCAATGACAAAAAGGCCTTTGGAGTGAATCTTCTCCACCAACGGGGCATGAGTAAACCATGTATCCATGAGCACATAATCAGCGAAAATTCCTTTATCCAATGCATGTTCTACTAATTTCAACACCATGTTTGGTTTTGCTTCCAATGCCTCGAGCCGTCGTTTGTAGCCTGTGGTTCGTTTATCAATGGACGAATGGATTTCGTTCAAGCGATTCTTTTGGTTCGCTGAACTCAAAAGAGCGAAATCGATAGGTACAAATGTAAAGCCATCGGACCATCCGAGCGTTAATAGTTGAAAACCATTGACAAACTGACGAGTGGAATGATCGAATACTTTAGCTAGAAGCTCAACCGATTTACTACGGTTACGAGAATAAATCGAATCGTCTACAATAAACACGGTAACACGGCGCTTCGAAATCGTTTGTTTCACACGACGAATCACTTCGGAGCTCAGAGATAGTAAAAAGGTTCTCCAGTTATACGTAGACGAGTTCAAAAAACGATAAATGGTATCTTTTCCTGGTAAATCGGCAGCCTTTTTGCTTTGTAAGGCGTGGTACCAGTTTCTGTATTGAAAAACAAGAAGAAATAATAGTTGAAAAATCGATAAACAAGAATAACCACAAGCCTTGATAATTCCTGCTTTTCTTAAATGATTACCAATTTGTAATTCAGAAAATCCGTCTTTTATTTCTTTTGGTAATTGCGCAAAATACTCTTTTTTCGTTATCATAATGGTGACACCTTTCTTTCTTTGGTTTTTGGTTTGGTCACCAATAGTTTACCAAAAGAAAGAGGTGTCTTTTTGTTTTTTAGACGAATTTTTTCAGTGTCAAGTGAATATGAGATACCCAAAGAAACCTATCAAATCAAGGATTATTCATAAATTTTTCACTGCGAAAGTTGAGTAATTCATTTTTCATTTATCCTCCTCCCTATTTTCCACCTAAAAGTCGTTCTGATGCTGCTGTTGCAGAGGACTCACCACTTGGTATTAGTTATATAAGATGGATATTTGAGACCATGCGGAGATATTCACTGGAATGATCCCCTTCTACTTTCGCACAGCATGAAACGCTTAAATTTCAATTTAACTGCTTCAAAACAGTTGCCTAACTATCCTTCTTTCTTTTTGCTTCGACCTTCCATCTTGTCAGTGTTACAATGCGTTCGTATTATTAAATAAAAGACAATTTTCATATCCTTTTTTGAAACCATTTGGCCTTTCGTTCGTAAAGAAAGTAAGGAGGCGATTGGATGCTAAAAAAATTTTTAAAAAGAATTTTAGACTCCTCTGCTTACCGTCACCATTCCCATTATAGCAGCGACGACAGCAGAAAATGGGAAAGAAGACACTCTTCCCACTACGGTCACCATTAATTACTATAAGAAAAAATGGAAATCGAGCGGATTTTTCTTCCGTTCCCATAGCAGCTAATAAAGTCGGATGCGTATGAAGAAGTGGATAGACTTATTCGAAAGGGCCTTAAAAGTCGGAACCGTTCTCAACAATCGTTATGAAATCGTTCGATTGTTGGGTAAAGGAGGATATGGGCTGGTGTATGAAGCTCTTGACAACTCACTTGGCCAAAAAGTGGTTGTCAAACAATTAAGGAAGCGAAGAGCAAAATCCCAAAAGGATTGTCTCGCTTTTGAAAATGAAGCTGCCATATTGAAGTCTCTTTCCCATCCGGCTTTTCCTTCCTACATCGATTCTTTTCAAGATCAGACCGGAAAATTTATAGTGATGGAAAAATTGGACGGATACTCATTTGAAGAACTTATTTTTCAACAAAAAAAGGAATTTGATCATGACGATTCTTTGCTGATCTTATTAGAAGTGTTAAAACTTGTTCATTTTTTGCATTGCCAAGGGATTATACACCGCGATTTGCGGACCCCCAATATCCTGATGAACAACGATCAGCTGTTGATTATTGATTTTGGTTTAGCACGTCGAATAGGAGCTCGTGATGATTTCAATGAGAAAAATTTCAAACATGTCGCACGATGTTCCTTCTCGTTTCAAGAAGATCTAATGGCACTTGGCCATTTTGTTCTTTTTTTGCTGTATTCAACCTATAAGCCTGTTTCCATCAGGGAAAAGAGCTGGGAAGAAGAATTGAAGTTGCCTAGAAAAACTAAAGAGGTCATTCGAAAAATGCTTCATATCAGCCCTCCTTATGATTCTGTGGAACAAGTGATAGAAGATGTCCAAAACATCCTGTTTTCAAGTCCAAATCAGCGAGAAATAAAACCCATAATCGTTGCTCAAAATGGATAACGTGTAGCTGATTGTGGTTTCGAGATTGTTTGTTCCAATTCATGTTATGAACCATGATAAAAGAATGAAAGAAAAGAGCGTGTTTAAATCATCTTTTTTATAACACGCTCTTATAATATTAGAACTATATCACCCTATGTATAACATCTTCTCCTAAGCGTTCATTTATTAGTTAAAGGGACTCTTCAATTCTATCCAACCATTCATTTACTAGTTCCATACAACCACTCATTAAACGATGGTCAGGAGAATAACCATGCATCATGATAATCGGTTTACCTTCCCCTAAATCTTCATAATAGATTTCAGCTTGCCGAACTTTACAATAGGTCATATCTCATCCTTCTTTCTTCCATTTTGAAAAATCGCTTAATTGACATAATATTTATTCGCTTTTTTCGTCTTAAACTCCTGGTTCCTTTACTATTGCTTAAAAACATCCGATTTTTTTCATTTTCGCGATGATGAATACTATTTTTGTATTCTTAACCAATCATTTTTTCAAATAAAATGAACAACACGCCTGCTGATAACAGGCGTGTATGATAGTTTTGAAGGTTTTCTATTCGACATGAATCTTTTTAAGATTTTTGGTGAAACGGCTGTTTTGGGCCGCTAAATTTCGATGTTTTTTCATCACAAACAGTACGCTTAAAGCCCATACAAGGAAAACGGCGATATTAGCAAAAGTAATCCACGAATCAGATAAATTTCTTGATTTTAATAATGTTTGCAAATTCGAATAAATGATCATTCCACCAACAAGGACACCTAGCAAATGGGAAGGAATGATTTTTATTAAAAATGCGGCGATCGGTGCGGCAATCAGGCCTCCAATCATTAAGGCCAATGTCCAGATCCAGTTGATTTCATTCGCTCCTAGCGAAAGAAGAAATCCTATGCTTGACGCAAGTGATACTGCGAATTCGCTTGTATCCACTGAACCGATCACTTTCCTCGGTTCCAGATCCTTTTTGGATAACAATGTCGGGGTTGCTATCGGGCCCCATCCCCCACCGCCGGTCGCATCGAAAAATCCGGCGATAAATCCTAAAGGAACGAACAGTTTTTTGGACACTTTTTTTCCTTCAGCCTTTTCATTCTGACTGGATCGGAAAATAAAGCGAAATATAATGTACACCCCTAAAAGTAGAAGAAAAATGGAGATGTACGGCTTTAACACGTCTCCCGGAAGATTACTTAATACGGTAGCACCTAGGAAAGCCCCGATGGATCCAGGGATAATTAATTTCAAGACGATTTCTTTGTCGATGTTTCCGAAACGTATATGAGAAATGCCGGACGCTGCCGTTGTCACCACTTCTGCCAAATGAACAGAAGCGGAGGCTGCAGCCGGAGCGATGCCATACAATAACAGCAAGGAAGTGGATGTTAAACCATAACCCATTCCAAGCGATCCGTCTACTAATTGTGCCGCTAAACCTACTAATGCAAGTACGATTAATTTTTGCATTATTGTTCCTCCATTCAAACACAAACAAACCAATCATAATAGATCGTGATTCCATACAGATTCCAGTTGCTCTCTAAACCGTTGCTGTTCTTTGGTTGAAGATAGATAAATGGGGTCTACCGCTTTTTTCAGCCATTTTCTTTTTTCTTTCGGATCTGATATATGCTGTTTGATTGTTTCCCTGATTTCAAATAAAAATTCTAAGTAAGATTCATAGCGCTCATCATATTGCTCGGCTATTTGGTTTTTAATCTGTTTAGCCAAAGTGGGACTGGCTCCTCCTGTTGATACACCGATGACTAATTTTCCACGATTGAATGATGCCGGGATCGTGCAATTTCCTTTTTGGGGATCCGTTGTATTGACCACAAGCTGATGAGGTTTGGCCGAATTGGCTATTTGATCATTTACGATTTTGGAATTGGTAGCAGCAATGACGAAAAAAGCGTCTTTATAATCCTCATATTCAATCAACTTTTGAATAAGCGTCACCTTTTTTTCATTTGCCAGCTCCACGATCCTATGGTGAAAAGTAGGGCTCACAACATGAACATGAACGTGATATTTTAGCAAATGTTGAATCTTGTGGTAGGCGACATGACCGCCGCCCGCTACAACGATTTTTTTATCCGATAAATCAACCATAATAGGAAACATGGATTTCCCCCATTTTCAACGCATTTTTCACTCGATCTTGGACAGCTTCTTTCAGCAAAGGATCATATCCTAAATAACGGCATAAGATGACATCCTTTTCTGTATCAAGATCACGAATTTTCTTTTCCATCCCTTTCATTAAAAGTCCGGTAAATAACAAATATGGGAGTACAAAAATTTGTTTAAGTCGAGATTCATTGACCATCTCTTCCAAAGCTTCTTCAAAGCTTGGAGACGCCCCAGTTAGATAAGAAGTTTTCACATAAAAATACTCGGTTTTTTGTTTAAATCGACGAGCAAGTTCGTTAAAATCAAGCTGCATATCCTTGTCTTTGCTGCCGCGCGCTACCAGCAATACTCCTACATGGTCCTTAATCGGAACTCCTGTTTCTTTGATTCTATTTTTTAATATTTCAGACACACTATTATGTACACCAATCGGTTCTCCGTACAGGATCGGCACAGAAGGATAAGAGACTTGCAGCTGCAGCAAGATTTTAGGAATATCGGTTTTCACGTGTCCTGCTGCAAAGAGGAGAATGGGAATGACATATACTTCGTCAGCCCCTTTTTCTAAGCAGCGCAGAAAAGCGTCTTTGATCGTAGGCCGGGCCAATTCAAGAAATGCAATTTCTTGAATTGGGATGGATATCTCTTTTTGGACTTCTCGAACAAATTCAATTGCTTGTTCGCATCCTTCTTTTACACGGCTTCCATGGCAAATATATAGGACGGCTTTCATACGGATTCCCCCATTAAAATGAACGGCTCGCTTTTTTCAAACCAACTCAGCTTCTCCCGCAGCTTTACCACTTCCCCAATCACGATCATGCTTGGATTTTCCACCTTTTCTCGACGAACTACATCAACGATGGTTTCCAATGTACCTGTTACAGTCCGCTGCTGGGAGGTAGTTCCCCAATGAACTAGAGCAACTGGAGTATCTTTCGGTTTGCCGAATTTCAACAATTGTTCTTGAATGTACGGAAGATTGCTGACTCCCATATATATGGCCAGTGTATCGATTCCTTTTGCCAGAGCTTCCCATTTCAAGTCTTCATGGGTTCCTTCCTTGCGATGTCCAGCCACAAAAGCAAAACTGCCGCTATACTCCCGATGGGTAACAGGAATTCCGGCATAAGCCGGGGCAGCGATTCCTGATGTTATGCCAGGCACTACTTCAAACGGAATGCCATTCTTTACTAAAAATTCCGCTTCCTCCCCGCCTCTTCCAAACACAAAGGGATCGCCTCCTTTTAACCGCGTCACTGTTTTCCCTGCTTTTGCATGTTTTACTAGAATGTGATTAATCGTTTCTTGCTGGAGATGGTGATGTTTCGGCAATTTACCGCAGAAAATCAGAGTAGCTCCCTGTTTGGCATAATCCAACAATGCGGGATTTATAAGGCGGTCGTATAAAATCACGTCCGCCTCTTGAATGGCTTTTAAACCTTTTAATGTAATTAATTCTGGATCGCCTGGGCCGGCTCCCACCAGGAACACTTTTCCCAACTTTCTCAACTCCTATCAATATTTTGCGTATTGATCATGATCGGTTCCAATGACAAATCCGCCGCCATTTCTTAGTTTCTTTTTTTCATATAACACAATTTCTTCAATGGGCGGTAAGGTTAAATAAAATTTTTCCAATTCTATTTCAACTAATTCAAATGCCCGTTCGTCATTGTCAGCCGCAATGATGACAGGTATCATTTGCTGATCCTCTGTGATGACTTCAAAACGATATAGAGTCATAGTTTTCCTCTTTCTTGTCAAGCTGTTAAGGCCAAATTGCTTAATATACGATCCAACTCTTCTTGAAGTGGTTCTATTCCCACTCGTTTGAAGTATTCAAAAAACGTTTCGCCTTCCAATTTGGTCTTGCTGAAATAGGTTAAGAATTCTTTTAATACAAACGGCAGATGTTCGCCGTCGATTCTTCCTTTTAATTTTTGGTTAAATTGGCCGCCATTCAACAATGTTCCGCCCACATTGATTTCAAATGCTTGCACCATTTTCTTTTCTTTATTTTTCATTAAAACTCCTTGCAAGCCGATATCAGCAATTTGCCGCTGGCCGCAAGAGTTAGGGCAGCCCACCATATTGATGCGAACCGGAACATCCACATCCACTTCCTTGTCAAGAAATGCGGCAAGCCGTCTCATTCTTTCTTTTGTCTCAGTCAAAGCTAAATTACAAAATTCAATGCCTGTGCATGAAATGGCATAAGCGGTGAATCGCGGTGGACGTATCGAGAATTTCTCCAGAATAGGTTCTTTAAGCAAAGCATCTACATTTTCAGTCGGAACATTGGCAATAATCAAATTTTGCGAACCACATGTCCGGACTTCTCCGTTTCCATATTTTTTCGCCAGCCGAGCCAATTCCAATGCATCTTCTACTTGCAGTCTGCCCACTGGAATATTCAAACCGACGTAATGCAGTCCTTCTTGTTTTTGTGGATGAACTCCGTACAAATAGCTGGCATTCCATCCTTTTGTCAGATCAGTTCCTGCTTCAGGAAGCGGACCGGTAAGTTCTAACAATTTTTCTTTGAATTTTTCCGGACCCCAATCCGCCACTAAAAATTTCAAGCGTGCATGATTTCGTCTTTCCCGATAACCGTAATCACGGAAAATGGTCAGAACGCCTTTTACAACATCTTTTACTTTTTCAGGCAGTACAAAGATATCGAGTGGAACAGCTAGTTTTGGCACCGCGGACAACCCGCCGCCAACTTTTAGATGGAACCCTATCTTTTCCTCTCCGTCGATGACTTTTTTGGCTGGAACGAATGCACAGTCATTGATTTCTGCTTGTCCGGAATTATAAACATTAGCGTTGATTGAAATTTTAAACTTTCGAGGCAGGTTGGAAAAATCTTCGTTGCCGGTCAGAAATTCATGTATTTCTTGAACGATCGGACGAGTATCCAATACTTCGTCTTTATCAATGCCTGCCAACGGATTTCCGAGAATATTCCGAGGAACATCACCGCAGGCGAAAGTGCTGGTCAATCCCACTTTATTCAAGCGATCAAAAATTTCCGGAATGTTTTCAATTCTCAACCAATGAAATTGGACGGCTTGGCGAGTTGTAATATCAAAAAAGTTTCGTCCAAAATCTTTTGCAATGCCCGCCAAAGTTTCTAACTGTTCATTGTTTAGTATTCCAGTCGGCACTTTTACCCTCATCATAAAATAGCCGTCTTCTTTCGGACGTTGCAAATAAAGCCCCGCCCATTTAAATGCACCCCATTCTTCTTTTGGAATGGATGAGAAACCGTGTTCCGCATAGTATGGAATATCATTAAAAATTTCCAAACCGTCTTTTTCCAGTTTCCGAAGTTCATCCTTATTCAATTTGGGATTATCCTTCCACACTTTTTCATAACTCATAGAAATTCCTCCTCCTTTAGATCCAATTTCTTTCTTTTATATAGGACAAAAGCTGTTCCGCGCATTCTTCGATTGAAAACCGATCGGTCTCCAATACGATTTCAGGCGATTCAGGCTCTTCATAGGGAGAAGAGATACCTGTGAAATCTGAAATCTCTCCTTTACGCGCCTTTTTATAAAGTCCTTTTGGATCACGTTCTTCGCATTGGCTGAGGGGACATTTGACATACACTTCAATAAATTCATCTTCTTCGAGCAATTTTCTGACCGTTTCACGATCTTCACGAAATGGGGAAATAAAAGCAGTAAATACCATTTGCCCACTATCTACAAATAATTTGGCGACTTCTCCAATTCGGCGAATGTTTTCTTTGCGATCTTGTTCCGAAAATCCGAGGTCTTTGTTTAAACCGTGGCGGATATTGTCCCCATCTAACACATAAGTCTGCACCCCTAATTCATGAAGTTTTTTGGCGACGCGGTTGGCGATCGTGGATTTTCCTGATCCCGACAGCCCTGTAAACCAGAATACAGCGCTGTGATGCCCATTCCGTTTCCGGCGTTCCTCTTTTTGCAAAGATGGTTCATGCCATACAATATTTTGTGCCATTCTATATTCCCCTTTTTGCTGACTCATTTATAAAAGCTTTATACAAGTAGTGTTGAGATCTATTAATACTTTTTGATTGAACCCGCCGCCAACTCCCTATTTAAGAAGTCAACGGCTGGTTTTAGAAGCACTAGCGCTTTTTTATTGATGAACCGGCGCTTTTTCTTTTAAGCCTTTAATTAAAACTTCCACTACTTCCTTGCGGCTAAAAGTGCTAGGCGGCACTTCTCCATTGCGGAGCATTTCCCTTACTTTTGTTCCTGATAATATGACATGGTGTTCTTTTCCATGCGGGCAAGTTTTCGTAGACGCCATGCTTTCACATTTCGTACAGTAAAAACTATGTTCAAAGAATAAGAGAGTAATATCAATTTCCTCCCGAGTAAATTGATCAAATATTTTTTGAGCGTCATACGTACCGTAATAATTTCCGACTCCTGCATGGTCTCTCCCGACGATAAAATGCGTGCAGCCATAATTTTTTCGCACCATCGCGTGGAATACAGCTTCCCTTGGGCCGGCGTAGCGCATGGCTGCCGGGAATACGGCTAAAAACACACGGTCTTCAGGGTAATAATTTTTCAAAAGTACTTGGTAGCTTTCCATCCGGACATCAGCAGGGATGTCGTCTGCTTTTGTTTCCCCGACAAGCGGATTTAAAAAGAGGCCGTCCACAATTTCAAGAGCTGATTTCTGAATATATTCATGCGCCCGATGAACCGGATTTCTGGTTTGAAAGCCGACGACTTTTTTCCAGCCTTTTTCTGCGAAAATTCTTCTCGTTTCTGCCGGGTCAAAATAAAATTCGCTAAATTGCGTTCTTTTAATTCTTTTGACTAGAACAATAGGACCTCCTACATAAACATTTCCGCGGCTGAACATTTTTTTCACACCCGGATGGGCTAGTTCCGTTGTTTTGTAAACCAATTCCGCCTCTTTTTGTTGATCTGGTTCATAAATATCTTTAATGGTGATCACACCATATGTAGCACAGTCAAAAGTAAGCCGAACCTGTTCCCCGATTTGTAGATCGGCTGCTTTTTCTTTTGTGACCGGCAGTGTAATGGGGATGCTCCAAACAATGCCGTTGGAGAGCCTCATCGTTTCGACTACGCTGTTGTAATCTTTTTCTTCTAGGAATCCTGTTAAAGGACTATAGGCTCCTGTCGCGATTAATTCAAGATCGCTTAAAGCAGTGGCATCCAGCTCAATTTCTTTTTCAATGCCTTCGAATGGATATTCTGGATTGTACGCTTGAATTAGAACTCCTCCGTGCGGTTTTATTTCGGTCATGTAGAGGATCCTCCTTATTTTATATATTTAATCAGTCTACTTGGTTTAGTGATTTTAAGAGGGCAGATGTAAACCGCATTCCGTTTTTCCGGTGCCTTTCCATCTTCCGGCCCGTAAATCCTCTAAATCAAATACAGGAGAGGTGCAAGGCTGGCATCCGATGCTTGGATATCCTTGATCGTGCAAAGGATGGTAAGGCAGTTCTTCATTATACGCATACCGCCAAATTTCTTTCCACGTCCAATGAATTAATGGACAAATTTTAATTTTGCCAAACTTTTTATCAAGGTTTATGTAATTCGTGTGTTTTCTTGTTTCTGATTGTTCCCTTCTCAAGCCTGAGATCCATGCTTCAACAGGTTCGAGAACACTTTTTAGCGGAACAATTTTGCGTAGATGGCAGCACAAATTCGGATCTTTTTTCCATAATTCTTCACCGTATTGTTCGCTTTGCTGCTGCAGCGTTAATTCCGGCTTTTGCATGACGATGTTCAGTTCCGGATAACGTTCTCTCGCTTTATCAATGGTTTCGTATGTTTCTTGAAAGTGCAGTCCTGTGTCTAAGAAAACGACGGTCGCTTTTGGATTGATTTTATAAATCAAGTCCACAAGTACACTTCCTTCTATTCCAAAACTGCACGAATAGACAATTTTTTCTCCATAATGGTCATAGGCCCATTCCAGAACTTCTAATGCCCCTTTTGTTTCACTCTTTTCATCAAATTCCGGTAGTTGATAATGATCCCACGTGTCAAACGTAAATAATTCGCTCAAAATACCCCTTCTTTCTATACCACTCATTGGTGTTCCTGTTTAGAGGCTGATGGTAAAATGAAAAAATCTTTCCATTTCAGGAAAGAATCAATAGGTACCATATCATACATACCTTATCTCCCAAAATGGATACCATTTTGCTGGAATTGGCACCTTACCTTCTTTTCAAGGCAGGTTGCCAGACTTCATTGGGCCAGGTCCCTCCGTCGTTCTTGATAAGTTTAATTGCTTTTTATTTTATCAGAAAGTTACTAAAAGTCAACGAATTTTTCCGCAGTTTTTTGATAGGAATTTATAGGAATTTATAAAATTTGTAGAATCATTTTACCTTTTCGTATAAATAAACTCATAGGCAGCAAGAAAAAATTTAAAGAGAACAACTCTTTGCTGAAATGAAATTTTTCTTCCTTCTTAAATTTGGGGCATTGTATTTCCTGCATTGGAGTCATTGTTTTGCCACATCCATTGCTTGAAAGGATTAACTTCTTGATGGGGCGTTTGAAGATTTTACGGTGGAAAACGGTTTGGCATTAAAAAGTAGTACCTTCATGGAAGTGATCCGAAAAAGAGCGACATGTTTTAAAAAATGGATATAAATACCCATATTGTTTGTCTGATGATTTGTTCAAAACAATACAAATGAATTATTGTGCAAAAAAAATCTCCCATCAAAATCTTTTTGATGGGAGATCCTTCTACTTTTGTTTTACAGCATTGCTTATACATATATCTCGCCGTAGAAAAATCCTTTACTCTGTACCGGACGGTTTTTCTGTCCATCCTTCTATGACTGTACCGCTTTCTGATTCGTCAATGGCAAAATTGCCATTTGAGTAGCGGTCATTCTCTCTTAATCCGGAAAGGGAAACCGTTTCTACGACTCCTTTTTCCGTTCGCAAATAAACGATGGAGTCATTGTCGGTGAGATCTAAATACGCAATTCGGTGCGGATGGGATTTTAATTCTCTTAATAAAACAAGACCCCGTTTAGCTCTGGACATTTTTTCCATTTCATTCAATTTCATTTTTTTCACAGCTCCGCGCTGGGTTGCCACAAAAATATAAGGCTGTTCTCCTCGGACGAATACTTTTCCTCTGACCACATAATCATCTTCTTTTAAATTGATGCCTTTTACTCCGGCCGCTCTTGGTCCTACGGTATTAATTTCTTCTTCTTCAAACCATAGCCCATATCCCAACCTTGTAGCAATGAACACATCCATTTGGCCGTTTGTTAAAAACACATCGATTACTTCATCATTATCTTTTAAATTAATGGCCACAAGCGGACGTGAATAGCGCTGTGCTTTATACTGAGACAGTTCAGATTTTTTGGTCATGCCGTTTTTCGTGAAAAAGAGAAGATAGCCCTTTTCCTCAAAATTTTGGACCGCAATGGCTTGAATGATCTTTTCGTCTTTTCCTATGGCGATCAGGTTGGCAATATGCTGCCCCATTTCTTTCCAGCGAATATCAGGCAATTCGTGTACAGGAATATACAAATAATTCCCTTTGTTAGTGAACAATAGCAGCACATCGGTGGTGCTCAATTCCGCTTGGAACAGCAACCGATCTGAATCTTTCATCGCCAAATCGGCACCGCTTGAAGCCGAGTAGGAACGAAGACTTGTTCTCTTAATATATCCTTCTTTCGTAACGGTTACCATGACGTCTTCAATAGCAACGGTCACTTCAGGATTGATTTTTATTTCTTCTATTTCTTTTTCAATGGTCGTCCGTCTTTCATCCCCATACCGCTTTTTCATTTCGATTAATTCCTTTTTAATAACGGACAATAGTTTCTTTTCGCTTTCCAATATGGCCGTCAATTCAGCGATTTTCTTTTTCAAATCTTCCGCTTCTTTTTGCAAAGCAGTGACATCCGTATTGGTAAGGCGGTACAGTTGAAGGGAAACGATCGCTTCTGCTTGCGGTTCAGAGAATTCAAATCGATTCATTAAATTCAGCTTTGCGTCTTTTTTGTCTTTGGATCCTCTAATCACCGCAATCACTTCATCGAGTATGGACAGCGCTTTGATTAATCCTTCTACAATATGTTGTCTTTCCTTCGCTTTTTGCAAATCGTATTTTGAACGGTTCGTGACCACTTCTTTTTGATGGGCGATATAAGCGTCCAACAGGGCAGGCAAACTCATCAGTTTCGGCCGGCGCTCATGAATCGCCACCATGTTGAAGTGGTACGCAATTTGCAGATCGCTATTTTTATACAAATAGTTCAGAATTCCTTCTGCATTTGCTTCTTTTTTCAATTCAATGACGATCCGCATGCCCGTTCGATCGGTTTCATCCCGGACTTCGGCGATTCCTTCCACTTTTTTGTCAATACGAAACTCTTCAATCCGTTTGACAAGATTCGCTTTATTGACATCAAACGGAATTTCAGTTACCACAATTTGTTTGCGCCCGCCGCGAATCGTTTCTATTTCCGTTTTACCGCGTATCACAATTTTTCCTTTTCCTGTTTCATATGCTTTTTTGATTCCGTCAATTCCTTGTATAATGCCCCCGGTCGGGAAATCAGGACCCTTAATGACCTTCATCAAATCGTCTACGGTGCAATCAGGTTGATCCATTCGCATAATGACACCGTCAATAATTTCTCCTAAATGATGAGGCGGTATTTCCGTCGCATATCCAGCCGAAATACCCGTAGAACCGTTCACAAGCAAATTTGGAAATCTTGCCGGGAGGACGGTCGGTTCATATGCGGTATCATCAAAATTAGGCACAAAATCAACTGTTTTTTTATCAATGTCCCTCAGCAGCTCTGATGCGATCGCGGACAGTCTCGCTTCTGTATAACGCATTGCAGCCGGAGGGTCGCCGTCGATGCTTCCGTTGTTTCCTTGCATTTCGATCAGCAGGTTCCGCAATTTCCAGTCTTGGCTCATCCTGACCATGGCTTCGTAAACAGAGGAATCACCGTGCGGGTGGTAATTGCCAATGACATTACCTACCGTTTTAGCAGATTTTCGAAAAGCTTTGTCATGAGTATTGCCATCGACCAGCATTGCGTACAATATGCGCCTTTGTACAGGCTTTAAACCATCGCGGGCATCCGGCAGCGCCCGATCTTGAATGATGTATTTGCTGTACCGGCCAAAACGGTCGCCCAACACTTCCTCAAGTGGTAAATCTTGAAAACGTTCTTCCATTGCCATCGACTATTCAACCTCCTCTCGATGGGACAGATTTTCATTTTCCAGAAGACTCACATCTTCTTCAAGGCCAAACGCCACATGATTTTCAATCCATTTGCGACGCGGCTCTACTTTATCTCCCATCAAGGTCGTCACTCGCCGTTCCGCCCGGGCGGCATCATCGATTCGAACCCGGACGAGCGTTCTTGTTTCGGGATTCATAGTCGTTTCCCACAGCTGGTCCGCATTCATTTCGCCTAGCCCTTTATAGCGCTGAATCATATAGCCTTTGCCGACTTTTTTAATGGCCGCCTGCAATTCCTTTTCCGTCCATGCGTATTCCACTATCTCTTTTTTCCCCGTTCCTTTGCTGACCTTGTACAAAGGAGGAAGCGCGATAAATACTTTTCCCGCTTCAATTAATGGCCTCATATAGCGATAAAAGAACGTGAGAAGAAGTACTTGAATATGCGCTCCGTCCGTATCGGCATCCGTCATAATAATAACTTTGTCATAATTGGAGTCTTCTACAGAAAAATCAGGACCGACGCCGGCTCCAATGGCATGGATGATCGTATTGATTTCTTCATTTTTAAAAATATCCTGAAGCTTTGCCTTTTCCGTGTTGATTACTTTTCCACGCAACGGAAGCACAGCTTGGAATCTCCGGTCGCGTCCTTGTTTTGCAGAGCCGCCCGCGGAATCCCCTTCCACCAAATACAATTCATTACGATTAGGATTTCGCGATTGGGCAGGTGTCAATTTTCCGGACAGCATGGAATCTGATTTTTTTCGTTTTTTCCCGTTTCTCGCTTCTTCTCGCGCTTTTCTTGCTGCTTCTCTAGCCTGAGACGCTTTGATGGCTTTTTTGATCAACAAAGAACTGATATCAGGGTTTTCTTCTAAAAAGTAGGATAACTGTTCGGAAACAACGGCATCTACAGCGGAGCGGGCTTCGCTTGTTCCAAGTTTTCCTTTTGTTTGGCCTTCGAACTGAAGCAATTCTTCCGGGATCCGGACGGAAATGACAGCGGATAATCCTTCGCGAACGTCAGAGCCTTCTAAATTTTTATCTTTTTCTTTTAATAAATTGACTTTTCTGGCGTAATCATTAAACACCCGCGTCATCGCCGTTTTTGCTCCGGCTTCGTGAGTTCCCCCGTCTTTTGTACGGACATTGTTGACGAAGGAAAGAACATTTTCCGAAAATCCGTCATGAAATTGAAAAGCAAACTCCACTTCGATTCCGTTTTGTTTTCCTTCAAAAAACGCGACAGGATGCAAAGGTTCTTTATCTTCGTTCAAATATTCTACAAATGCTTCAATGCCGTTTTCAAAATAGAACGTATCATGTTGATTATAACGTTCATCCCGTATATCGATCTTTAGCCCTTTTAATAAAAAGGCACTTTCTCTTAGTCGTTCACATAAGATTTCATAATTGAACACAACCGTACTAAATATAGTCGGATCCGGTTTAAAGTGGATTTTTGTTCCTGTTTTCGTCGTTTTTCCGATTTTTTCTAAAGTCGTTTCCGGTTTTCCGCCATTTCGAAAGCGTTGTTCATAAATGAATCCGTCTCGCTGAATAGTCACAATCAGCCATTCCGATAAGGCATTGACCACGGAAGCGCCAACCCCATGCAAACCGCCGCTTGTTTTGTAGCCGCCTTGTCCGAATTTCCCCCCGGCGTGAAGCACCGTGAGAATGACTTCGGGAGTCGGCTTTCCAAGTTTATGCATTCCAGTCGGCATTCCACGACCGAAATCTTCCACACTAACCGAATTGTCTTTATGTATAACGACTCTAATTTCATCACCATAGCCAGACAATGCTTCATCCACCGCATTGTCGACAATTTCATACACCAAGTGATGCAATCCTTTCGAATCGGTTGATCCGATGTACATTCCTGGCCTTTTTCGAACCGCTTCCAAACCTTCTAATACTTGAATCGCATCCTCGTTATATTCCATTTGGTTCTTCTTATTTGCCACGAACATTCCCCTTTCAAAACAAAAACAAACAAACGTTCGCATTTTATTATAACATACATAATGATAAATGAAAAATCCGTCCAAATAACCAAAACATCTTTTATTTGGTTTTGTACAGGTTCATTTTAACCATCCAAAAGCGTTCTCCATTCACGTTCAAAAGACACCTATGCACTATTTTACCTTTTCATGAAAAAAGCGCAAGAAAGGAAATGAAAAACTGTTTCACAGATACAGGGCCAGGCCTCATTATATGAGGACTGGCCCTTGCCCAGGTAGGTATGTTGTTTATTTTGTCATGGCATGCTCGATTTTAATACAGCGATTCATAATAACGGTGTAGCCTTTTTCTTTTAAATATCGGTACACTTCTTCATTTTCGATCCCTAATTGAGCCCAAAAAACAGGACAATCAATCTTTGTAAATTCTTCCGCAATTTCCGGCAATGCCTCCGATCGACGGAAAACATTCACAATGTCAACCGGCCCTTCAATATCCGTTAAAGAGTCGACCGCTTGAACACCCAACACTTCATCTACAGCTGGGTTTACGGGAATGATTTCATATCCTGCCTGTTGCATCGCTTCCGCTACTTCATAAGAGGGGCGATTCGGATTATTGCTTAGACCCACAACGGCAATTCTTTTGGCTTTTTTTAAAATTTCTCCAATTTCTTCTCGTGATGGATTCTCGATCATACTGTTTCCTCCTTTTTTAGCCTGCATGCAGCTTTTTATTCTATTCTATCTCTTCAATCTAAATCCTGCTCATCTGAAGCTTTCGCTTTTCATAAAAAAATCTTTTTTTATTGATCCCGACCATGATAAAATAGAGTGAAACTTCCAATTGGGGCGTCCTGTTCAGCGGGAAAAGGCATTGTTCAAAAATTTTTAGGCGTTCATCAACGATTGTATAGGAATTGGATATAAAGAAAATAAAAACCGATAACAACATAGTTCGGAAAAAGGGGCAATGACCAGAATGGAATATGTAGTCTTTATTTTAATAGCTTATCTGCTTGGTTCCATTCCATCTGGCTTGATTGTGGGAAAGATATTTTATGGTGTGGATATCCGCGAACATGGAAGCGGAAATTTAGGAGCAACCAACGCTTTCCGCACACTTGGAATAAAAGCAGGATCTGTCGTGATTATCGCTGATATCCTAAAAGGCACGCTCGCTACTTTGCTTCCAATCTGGTTCGGTGCAGACTTGCATCCTCTGATCGCAGGTATGGCAGCTGCCGTTGGGCACAGCTTTCCCGTTTTTGCCGGATTTCGAGGAGGAAAAGCAGTGGCTACATCAGGGGGAGTACTGCTGGCGTACGAGCCGGTCTTATTCCTATTATTAGTCGTAGCCTTTTTGATTAGCTTATACATATCCAAATATGTATCGCTTTCCTCCATCATCGTTTCCATAATCGCTGTGATCTATACTTTCTTTAAAGGGGATATCCCCTTGATCATTGTCGTATTGTTCTTGGCATCCTTTGTTATTTTCCGCCACCGAGCAAACGTCAAAAGAATTCTGAATAAAACGGAGCCAAAAATTAAATGGATGTGAAAAAAGAGCCTTATCACAAAAGGCTCTTTTTTTCTGGGAGTGCCATTACGACATTATATATCTACAGAGAGAACGTTGATCCGATATTCGAACGATCGTATTCGCGAATAAGAGTAGAAGGAAACGGGTCAGCTTCGACGTGCTTATTGGTTGTTCTTTTTTGGCCAAGAAAGGTAAACTAACTATGAGATAAGTATTGGATCTAATCCAAAACAAAACGAGGTGTATTTAAGATGAATATTCAGATATCCAAAAAAGCGCTTGAGTGGTTTGAGGATGAAATGGGCGTGAAAAAAGGAGAATTCGTACGATTCTTTGCCCGTTACGGCGGGTCCAGTCCGCTTCATCAAGGATTTTCACTGGGAGTTTCAAAAGAAGAACCCATCCAGATTGGAGCGAAAGCAGAATATAACGGGGTTGTATATTATGTAGATGAAAAAGACCTCTGGTTTTTCGACGAACATGATCTTTATGTGGATTATAGCGAAAAATTGGATGAACCGATTTATCAATATACGCTTCAATCGTAAAAAATTATAGGGCGGCCCCAAAAGAATTTCTTTTAGAGACCGCCCTGGAAGAATTAACGGAAAACGTTGAACCTAAAGGCGAAAATGCCGAATATGGTCTGTCAATCCTTCTGATTGAAGGATTTCTTTTTGTTTTTCCCCAAGAAGATCAAAATGGGAGTAACCGTCTCGTCGAATGTGAATCCATTCTTTTTTCAAACCGTATTTTTTCCCCCATTTGGCTAACTTTTCAAGGTCATTACACCCTACTTTCGTCACACTGTGACAATCAGGAAAGCGGCTGTCCAACCAAAAATGTGTTAAAAAAGCAATTTCGCCATTTTCAATTCGATGTTTCCAATTTAACAGTTCTTCCCTTTTGATTCCAAATGCCATAACCGTCCCTCCTTGCCTACGGATATTGCTTGGACAGGCATTTTAGATCGTTCTCATGCTTCGTGTCGTTCGGGAATGTTCTTTTTACAGCGAAATCGAAAGAACCTAATCTTTACACTTTACAGAAACAGCATTTCATCGTAAAAGGAGACGTTTCCCCTTTTTCCGTTTCCGCGGTGTACCCGTATGTAATCATTTCGATTCATTTTTTTCCGAAATAAGCATGAACACTCTCACTTCAAGCCATTGATATTTTATCACAATACTCGATCATTCGCTTTTAAACTGCTTCTGATGGCATAAGAAAAGGGCGACTCAAGTGAGTCAGCCCTAAATTTGTTATTCTGTTTGCTGATTGGAAGCTTCGTCTTTTATTTCATTCCGGAATCCCTCGATGCTTTGACGACGGCGTTCATTTTTTTCTTTAATTTTTTCTAATTGTTCTTCGGAATCTGTATAGGCCATTGATTCCTCTGCTCTTTCCATGTTTTCAATCGTATGATGAATCATGTTTTGCAATTTTTCTACATTGTCACTGCGATCGTCTGGATTTGGACGATGATTGGTCATGAAACATCCTCCTTGTCGTCATATATTGAGAGCTGGATTTACTCGCCTTTCGTCTGGATCACTTGTGCGTGGTGTCCTGATTTGTCTTGCATTTTTTTGCCTTTGTTGCCTCCTGCTGCACGAGGCTGGGTGCCTAAATGATCCGGCACAAAATATTTGCTTTTTTTATGTGGATTGCTCATAAAAAAATTCCCCCTTGACATAAAGTTTCTCCTGTTCTGGGGGGATTATAACGCAAAAATTTATTCCGCTTTTTCCATTCGTCTCATTTCCAGTCGTGCCTCAAGCCTCTCCTCGATCTTATCCAGCGCTTGTTGATCATGAAGAAGCGCTTGACGATTCTCTCTTACTAATTCATGAAAGGATCTTTTTCTGATTTTTCTCATTGTTTTCCCTCCGTTGTTAGTGCTGTTGATTTTTAGTATGGCCAAGTGGAAGAAAGAGTATAAACAAATTTGCAAAATTTTTTATTATTTTAGCCAATTGATCATTTGCTGAAGTTGTAAATTTCCAATATGTTTATGGATGATCACTCCATTTTCATCAATGACATAAGTTGTCGGAATAGCCGCTACTTTATATGTTTCATTCACTTTGCCGTCTTGATCTAAAAGAATAGGGTACGATATGCCATATTTCCGGGCAAACTGTGTAACATTTGATTCAGGATCCATATTGACTGCCAACAATTCCACTGATCCTTTATTTTGTTCATAAAATCTCTGCAAAACCGGAATTTCTTCTTTACAAGGTGGACACCACGTAGCCCAAAAGTTGATGATAATCTTTTGTCCTTTTCTCTCTTTTAAGCGTATCCGCTCTCCCTTTAAAGTCGTCAGCGTAAAATCCGGTGCGTTTTCACCTATTTTTAAACCAGGAAGACGATCTCCTTTCTTTAGACGCTGATCTTGTTTACCTGTCTTTTCCATTAGATTGGATTGATTCTTCTCTTCTTTCTTTGCATTTTCCGGAAATGGATCGGCTTTCAGTTGCTGGCTCGCAGCCATCAGCAGAAGACAAGCAATCAATAGGACTCCCCATTTTATTTTGATCATGCTGACACATTCCTTTCGAATATGCTTTGTCCTATTATATGCCTGTCCATAAATGTTAGAAGACAAAGAAAAAGAGGCTGACAAAATTTTGTCAACCTCTTTTTAAGAAGGATTACGCATGTTTTAATTGTTCAAATTTGCGACGAAGAACCATTTGTAAAATTCCGCCGTGACGGTAATAGTCAAGTTCTACTTCTGAATCAAAACGAACCATCACTTCGAATTCTTTCTTATTGCCGTTTTCGTCCGTTGCCGTTACTTTAATAATGTCATGAGGTTTGACATTATCGTCGATATGAACATCGATCGTTTCTTTACCGGTTAAGCCAAGAACTTCCGCATTTTCACCTTGTTTGAATTGAAGAGGGAGAACACCCATCATCACAAGGTTAGAACGGTGAATACGTTCGTAGCTTTCAGCGATAACGGTTTTAATTCCTAAAAGTTTCGTACCTTTTGCTGCCCAGTCACGGGAAGAACCCATTCCATAGTCTTTTCCGGCGAGAACGACTAGACCCGTTCCGTCTTGTTGATATTTCATGCATGCATCATAAATTGGCATTACTTCTCCTGTCGGCCAATAAGTCGTAAATCCGCCTTCCGTTCCAGGAGCGATTTGGTTGCGGATGCGGATATTGGCAAATGTTCCACGCATCATGACTTCATGGTTGCCACGTCTGGAGCCGTACGAGTTGAAATTGCGCGGCTCTACGCCTTTGGAGCGTAAATATTTTCCTGCCGGAGTATTTACGCCAATGGCTCCTGCAGGCGAAATATGGTCTGTTGTAACGGAGTCGCCGAATTTTCCGACTACACGCAAACCTGTAAGCTGTTTAATTTCTTCAGGATTTTCAGAAAGCCCTTCAAAGAATGGAGGGTTTTGAATGTAAGTCGAATTTGGATCCCAATTATAAAGTGGTTCATTGCTGGTTTTAATCGCATTCCATTTGGCGTTGTCATCGAAAACACGTTCATATTCTTTACGGAACAATTCTGGAGTTACCGTACGTTGAACGACTTCTTTAATTTCATCGGAAGAAGGCCAGATATCCTTAAAGAATACATCGTTTCCATCTTTGTCTTTTCCGATTGGGTCGTTTTGCAAGTCGATATCCACTGTTCCGGCAAGTGCGTAAGCCACAACTAATGGAGGCGAAGCAAGATAGTTTGCTTTTACAAGCGGATGAATACGACCTTCAAAGTTGCGGTTTCCGGACAATACAGATGTCACGAAGAGGTCGGAATCCGTAATTGCTTTTTCAATTTCCGGAAGAAGCGGTCCGGAGTTGCCGATACACGTTGTACATCCGTAACCAACAAGGTTAAATCCGATTTTTTCAAGATAGCTTAGCAAGCCGGAGTCGCGTAAATAACCAGTTACCACTTTAGATCCAGGAGCTAAAGAAGTTTTGACATATTTCGGTACATTCAGCCCTTTTTCAACGGCTTTTTTTGCCACCAATCCGGCACCGATCAATACATAAGGGTTAGATGTATTGGTACAGGAAGTGATAGCTGCAATCGCCACTGCTCCCGTTTTCATAGTCACTTCTTCGCCGTTTTCGAACTTCACCACGGCTTCTTTATCAAATTCTTTTTCCGTCAACCCGAAACCTTGAGTGCCTTGTGGTGCTGTAACGGCTTGACGGAAAGAAGATTGCATTTTTGAAAGCGGAATTAAGTCTTGTGGGCGTTTTGGACCCGACAAATTCGACTCAATTTCAGAAAGATTGATTTCTACTACGTCTGTGTAGATTGGATCTTCTTTGGGATTAAAGAACATATCATTTTCTTTTAAGTATTTTTCAACAATTTGGACATGTTCTTCTTCGCGTCCAGTCAAGCGAAGATAGCTTAACGATTCGTCATCTACCGGGAAGAATCCGCATGTTGCCCCATATTCAGGCGCCATATTGGCAATGGTAGCACGGTCGGCAAGCGGCAGCTTAGAAACACCCGGACCGAAGAATTCAACAAATTTTCCTACCACGCCTTTTTGACGAAGTACTTGAGTCACTTTTAACGCCAAGTCTGTCGCAGTCGAACCGTTTGGCAGTTCTCCTGTTAATTTGACACCAATGACTTCAGGAATTGGGAAATAAGAAGGTTGTCCAAGCATACCAGCTTCTGCTTCGATACCACCTACGCCCCATCCCAATACACCAAGTCCGTTGATCATGGTTGTATGGGAATCCGTACCTACTAGAGTATCTGGATAAGTTTCATATTCGTTCGGGCTTGTTTCTTTTACGTGAACCACACTTGCAAGATATTCAAGGTTTACTTGGTGGACAATCCCGGTTGCCGGCGGAACTGCACGATAGTTTTTAAAGGCCTTTTGTGCCCAGTTTAAGAATTGGTATCGTTCAGCATTTCGTTCAAATTCCAATTCCATGTTTTTTTCCAAAGCGTCAGAAGTTCCATATTTGTCGACTTGAACAGAATGGTCAACGACAAGATCCACCGGAATTTCCGGATTGATCATTTCTGGTTTTCCACCCATATCGCTCATCGCTTTACGCAATGAAGCCAGGTCTACAACCGCTGGTACACCTGTAAAATCTTGCAAAATAACGCGGGATGGTTTGAACGGAACTTCTCCGCCCTCTACGTCTTTTGAACCCCATTTCGCCAAATTTTCAATATGTTCTTTTTTAATGACTCTGCCATCATATTGGCGGAGAACTGATTCTAATAATACTTTGATCGAATATGGCAAGCGGCTGACATCTGCCACATTGGCATCCTTTAAAGCCGCTAGACGATAATAATGATATCGTTTACCATTCACTTCGAATGATGAACGAGCGTTAAAAACGTCGTTTGTCATCCCAATTCCCCCTCTTCTGTTATGTAAGACTATGCAGCGAAAAGTTTGAATGGAAATTCAAACTTTTCTTATATGTTCATCTTAATACAAGCGCTAACATAAGTAAATAACAAGAATGTTATTGTTTTTCATAAGTTTTCCTTATATCGACAAATTGTGTCGATATGAATGCCCAATCATAGGCATCATTTTTTCTCTTCATTTTTCAAATTTCTCTTGAAACTTTAACGGTCATTGCCCGTATTTTAATTAGTTAACCATAAACATCGGAGGCGATCAAAATGGAAATTCGAAAGCGTCCTGCATTAAAATTAAAAAAGACGCCATTAGGAAACATTCTAAACATTATTTCATTATTAGTGTACATCGGAAGTGTTATGCACTTATTCATGCACTGGTCTTCCTTGCCGAATCGAGTTCCAATTCATTATAACTTGGTCGGAGAAATAGACAAATGGGGCAGCAAAGAGGCTATTTTTTTCCTCCCGATTACAGGCGCCATTTTATGGATGGGGCTTGCAATTCTCGAAAAATTCCCACACCTTTATAATTACATGGTTGTTTTAACGGAAGAAAATATAGAACGGCAATACAAAAACGCAAGTACTATGATCAACGTTGTAAAAAATGAAATCCTCCTTTATATTGCTTATTGCAGTTGGAAAGATGTGAATATTGCCTATGGACGCGATGTCGTTTTAGAAACTTGGGATTTACCTATATTTCTTCTCATCCTTTTCGGTTCGATCGGATTTTTTATCATCAGGTCATTCCGTTTACAATAATGGTATAAGATTGGATGGTTTGTTTTTTTCATATAATAATTTTTTGAACCCGTCTTGGTTTTCATCAACACTGGATGATTATCGAAACATAGCATAAAGTGAGCATAAAAATGGAAATTGGGTACGATCATCACTTTCCAAAAGACATATATTTAAAAGGATGTTTATTCTGTAGATAAGAAAACTTGCCATGGAAAAGATTACACGGTCACCTACTTTTCTCCTTATTCTCCAACTTATTTTGATAAAGTTATTGACCTTCGTTCTAATTCACCTTATAATTTTTATCAGTGTCCCGGTAGCTCAGCAGGATAGAGCGACAGCCTCCTAAGCTGTAGGTCGCGAGTTCGAATCTCGCCCGGGACGTTTTTTCATGATTCATTTTCACAGTTGTATGAAGAAGGGAATAGAGACAGGGAGGTTGTCAAAAATCGAGACAGCCTCCCTGTTTCGCTTAAAGATTTGCAGTAGTTTAAAACGGTCCTATCTTGTTAAGCAATAATCATTCAATGGATGACATGATCTTTAATACGTGCTGCTAAGCGCTTTATCGGCCATAGCCGATTAACCAGCAGAATCCTTTGGTGTTATAGGTTTTAAGTTGGCGATCTTTACAATCCCCTGAACATGACCTTTTGCTATTTTTTCAATAAAGCTGGGATCTTTCAGCTTTGTCGCATCTTCAGTATTATCAATAAAGCCGTTTTCCGTTAAAAGCGCCGGCATTCGGCTTTCGCGAAGAACATGAAAGTCCCCCTGCTTTTTCCCTCGATCATAGAACCCCGTTGCTTTTATAATTTCTTGATGAATGGTATTTTGATACGAAGTGGTAGGTTGTCCGACGCCCGGATAGATAAAAGATTCGAATCCTGTTGCTCCTCCGGAATTAACGTGAACAGATAAATAAAAGTCTGCCCCCCAAGCGTTGGCTTTCTCTGTTCTGGCAGTCAATGTCGGATAAGAATCCCCTGAACGGCTCATGAGAATGGCAATTCCTTCATAATCGTTCTGCAGTCTGTCTCGAATCAGTTGACAAATTTTTAGTGTAATATTTTTTTCCATAAGGCCGTTTCCCGTTGCTCCAGAGTCTTTTCCCCCATGTCCTGGATCTAAAAAAAGTTTAAACATGCTTCATCCCCTCCTTTAGATATTCAACCTTTCCAGCTATCTCTCAAGGTTGTTTAGGATATATAACTCGTCAGTGAAGGACTTTAAAAAGCTGACCAATGCGTTCTGCTATATAAATACGGAATTTCTCAACGTAACGTTACGGTCATCATCCAAAAATGAATGCCGATAAAAAACAGAATATTCTGATATCGAGCATTAAAATATTCCAATTATATCTTGCAGCAAGGGTCCACAAGCTAGTTATAAGGAGGTGCACCATATGACCAAAAGAAAAGCAAACCATGTCATTCCCGGAATGAATGCATCCAAATCACAAGGAGATGGAGCTGGATACAACGAAGGGTCCTCCAACGAACCACTGACGGAACAGCAAAGACAAAACAATAAAAAAAGAAAGAAAAACCAATAAAATTTCACACTGACGACGACATCTTCTCAATCAAACCAAAAGGGATGGTCGAGACAAACAAACATCGCCTATGTTGGCGATGTTTGTTTATTCATATTCATTTACTTTTTCCACAATATCCGTTAAAACTGCATGGTATTTTTCCAATTGCCTTCTTTGAGTTTCCGTTGCGGTTTCTAAAGCATTTTCAACTTGCTGATAAGCTTTGTTTACCTCATTTTTTAAATGAGATAATTGGGAACCAAAATCAGCGGAATCGATTTCAAGTTCCAGAGATGCTTTTTCGACTTCAGAAACTCTCTGTTCAGCATCTTGAAACGCTCTCTGCTTACTTTTTTGATAAGGCATGATGGAGCAACTCCTTCATTGGAGAATCACTTTTATTCTGTGTCAAAAACAACAAATTATTCGGTGTTTGTTTTGAATAATCGCACACAATAAGGTATAGCAAGGAGGGATATAAAAATGAACAAAAACGATGGGAAAGATATGAGAAAAAATGCTCCAAAAGGACACCACACTGGTCAGCCTGAACCATTAAGCGGTTCCCATAAAGTCAAAAACAGAAACCATACCCGTCAAAAACATAATCCCGGCCACGGAATGTAAGTAAACACGCCGGTGACCCCGGCGTGTTTTTAAAACTTATTGTTCATTCTATTTGAATGAGTACTTTTTTCGGGTATTTAGTTTACATAATAATTTTATCGATAACTTTTTATCCACATCCATCTTTTCAAGAAAGATTCCGGAAGGTCCGTTGGCTGTACATCGGAATTTTTTATGAGTTCTTTTTATAAGAATCAGAATCAGAATGTTTTCTTTTTCAAAAAAGCCTATTTTTTTAAATCAGGATACTTGTCCTTTCTATTTTGCATTTTTTTCATACTATATAAGGAATTCGATTACCTGCTGTTCTTTTGACATTGAAAATGCTATTGGGTGATCAGGTATATCGTGCAGAAGTAAACTAAGCGCTTCTGTCAAAAGCAAGCTTTATCAATAATGAAGCGGGAGGTGTCTTTATGTCAGTACACCATTTTCATTCCTTATGTCAAAAACATATGGGTAGAGCCGTTCGTATTAGAACTCGCGATGGTAGGATTCACGAAGGAATCATTCATCGCGTTCATCGTGAGAGAGTATTCATCCGTCCTTTTTCTAGAGGTCGTTTTAACCGTTACGGAGGTTATGGTTATGGTTGGAGATATGGCTATGGATGGGGTGGTTTCGGCGTTGGAATTGCATTAGGAGCAATCGTCGGCCTCGCTCTTCTTCCTTTCTTTTTCTGGTAAACTAGATGGCTTTAGAAAAATGGCATAAGTTTTGCTCACTCATAGATGGATCGCTATCGATTATTTTAGCTTTTGTGAATCTCGTCCATATTACTTTCGCACATTTCATCGCTAAGAATGGAGAACCAAAGAATCAATAAAAGTCGCAAATAATATATTTACAAAGACGATTTGTATATGCCATTTCTTTCCTTTAGGTAAAGGACGGACGGGACCATTATATCCCCTAATATCTTTATCCGTCTATCTTTCTGATTGTTCTACGTTGTTTGAAATGCAAAATCCTTATAGATTCAATACTCTCAAGAAAAAGAGATGTCACAAACAACACGTAAACAAAAGAAAGCTGCACCCTAAATGGGCGCAGCTTCTCTTATCCTAGCCGGGATGACTCATTTCGTTTTTGGGACGATGTTATCGCTGAGAAGGACGAAATCCTGCAGCTTCCGCTTCTTCACGGGAACAGAACACTTTTTCCGGTTTCGTTTCATCATAATATTCGTCGCCAGGCATATGGTATATTTTTTTACCGGAACTGGAGATGTTCCCTTTAATATTGCAGCTTCCCTTGGAATGGTCTTGTGTTGACGATTTCTCTGTACCTGTTAATGAATTTTGTTCCTTTCCATTCGAATTATATCCATGGTCCGTTACATAATTTTCAATAGACCAGATTCCTTTCTTCTCTCTTTGCGCGACTGCTTGTGCAGCTCTAAATTCATCGACATATTTTGTATTAGGCGGAAAGACTGCCACGCGGGCGAGGCCCTTTTCAATCAGCAGTTTATTGTAATTTTGATGATTTAACCACACGTAAGCCAGAAGCCTGCCGTACTTGTCCCTTTCTTGAACATCAAACTCCAGCGTAACGGTTTTACCGGTCAATTGTGATTTTGTAAAGGCGGAGGCTTCCGGACCAAACGGTTGAACCCCTAATCTAGGATGTTTCGTTTCCGGTGTATCAACTAAAATCATCCGTACCCGTTCTTCTTTTCCGTTTGCCATCCGAGCCACAAATGTATCACCGTCTACTACACGCACTACAACAGCACGTATCCCTTTTACATAAGATTTATTTGTTCCGGCATAGGCTTTTTTCGACTGCTGATCGGATGCTGCTTCATTAGAAGCAGATTCGTTTGTTGTTGTTGATGAATGCTTATTTTGCTGACCGCCGGTTGACGAACAGCCAGACAAAATAAGTACGCACATACTAAAGATAGCGAACCACTTTTTCATATTCTTCTCTCCCTAATCTATTGATGAAACTCTCCCTGTTGATGGCAAAATGAAAAGGGGAACGGCAAAACAGTTCATTTTACCAAATAAAAAAGTTATGTAAACTCAAAAGCTTGTAGATTCAGTCATTTTATATTTATTCGTGTAAAAAAGTACTTCTTCTACATATTGCTCACTATGGTTATAAGCGTAGACCGCTTTCTTCCAATGTCCATTAGCCGCCCCGTTTCGTGCTAAATAATTGGCTGCGCTAAATACTGCATCTTCAAGATCAAAAGGATCCGCCTTGCCGTCTCCGTTGGCATCCACACCATAGCCGCCATATTTTTTAATGACAGCCGGGTTGGTTTTATCTTTTTCAGGAATTTTGCCTTTTCCTTTCCCTTCGCAGCCAGGATATTTCCACCCCACAAACGTGCATGGCATGAATTGCATCGGTCCTTCAGCACCTGCAGGAGAAACTAACGGACCTTTAGAAAACTTCGTTTCCACTCGATGGTGTGCAGCTAAAAGCTCCCAAGGTACCCCGTATTTTTGTGCCGCAGCTTTATATATCGGAATATATTCCTTCGGTATGCTCACATTTTCCTCAATCTTTCCATTTGTCCATTTATAAGTCACGAAACCGACCAAAATAATAAATGGAAAAAGAAACCAAATGAATGCTTTTTTCATCACTGTGCTTGTCACCCAATCCAAAAGTGATATCCATGTCTATATTATGGATAAATTGGAATGGATGCAAGTGAGTTTTTTAAAACATTAGAAAGTAATGGGCTGATAGTCTTTGTACAAGTTAAAGGTAAGGTGGAAATTTTGCCAATAAAAAGCAAAACTTTTCTCCAATCCTTTCCAAGAGTAAATTGATTTTTCTTGTTGTTTCCATGTATACTGCTCATGTGAAGAATTTCGCCTTCTTTTAGCCTCTTTTCTCTTTCGGAAAAACAACGGTGATCTTATGAATAGAAATACAGCGCGTAATGAAAAGGATTGATGAGGATGGAAAAAGGGAACATATTTTCATTTATACACACAATGGAACTATTGAACAACCGATTATTAATTTATTGGAATCAAATGTTTCCAAAAAACATCAGCATTTCTCAAATCCTCGTTTTAGCGGAGCTGTGGGAAAAAGGTCCAAGAAAACAATCGGACCTTGCTACGCGGCTTGGATTTACACCAGGAGCCATGACCAATATCGCCAATAAATTAATCGAAGCCGGAGTAGCGGAACGAATTTCAGATGAAAAAGATAGGAGAATTGTTTATTTAGCGATCAACCAATCTGGAGAAGATTTACTTTTGGAAGCCATGAAAATGGGACAAAAAATGTATTTGCAGCTTTTTCAACAGCTGACAAAAGAAGAGCATAAAGTATTAAACTCTGTCTATGGAAAATTACTGTCATTTTTGGAAAAACAAAAATAATCGGTTGTTCAGATGGAGCGGTTCCCGCATTCACCATTTTTGGTGGTTATGCAGGAACCGCTTTATCGTTTTCGAGAAAGTGCAAGATTAGGATTCCTGTCCTTTCCTAGCTGTTTAAGGCCATACGTCTCTTTTTCGGCTTCTTCCTTCCGCGCCAACAATTCTCGTTCTTCTTTCTTTAATTGGGAAATGCGCTGCTCAACTTCTGTCAATTTCTTTTCAGCCTCTGTCAGCTGTTTTTCACATTCATCCCTCTTAAAGGCAGAGTGTTCAATTTCTTGTGTTAAAACTGGATCATAGTCGGGATATTTCGAAATAGTCAACTCTGTCATTTCATCAAATATTTTATTTAACTTCTTCTCCCACTGTGCCTTTTCAGTTAAATAAAAACTTGATTGGAGAAAAGAAGCTACGGACTTGACCACTCCTTTTGCACCCGCTTTCTTTTGCTCCAGCTTCTTGTCGATGTTTTCCATTTTTTCTTTGATTCGATAGTATTCAACAGTCGTATCGCCAAAATAAGGACGATTTTCATCAGCAATTAGTTGGTTTTTTAGTTTTTCTTTTGCGATCGAAAGATAGGTTTCACTTTCTTTTTTCATCGTTAAGATGGTTGAATGCTCACTCTCCAAATCGTTCCGTTCTTTCTTATACTGTTCCTGCTCACTCCGATTTTTTTCCAATTGTAAAAGCAAAGAAATGTAATTTCTGTATCGTTTGCTCCAAACATCGGCTGTATTCTGAACATCAGCCAATTGAGAATATGGGGCTTCTAAACCATGCAACATTATTTCCAACAGGACAAAAGGAACCAATTCGTTTGAAAACAATAAATGCTGATAACGAAACGGAACAAGTTTGGGTCCAAAGAGAAGCGAATATAAAAAGTCCGGACTAAGCAAAAAGAATAGAAGCGGATCCGTTGTCAATTGGCTAAAAGCCGTGTTGGAAAATGATCGCAGCTCCCGAAATCTTTGCAAAAACTCCCCAAAGTATGAATAGCCGGATACAGAAGTTAAAGCGTTGACCAACTGAACAATCCCTTCATTCTCTATCCATCGGCGTATCTGTTCTGAATCGAACTGATCGATCATCATGATAGACTTTAACTGCTGCCTTTCGTTTATGGGCAAAGAATTCAGTGTATCTGCAATCGTTTGATACCATTCGGTTGAGTCTTCATTCAACCTCCTGTGAAAATCTTTTAACAGCTGACTAAATTGCCAACTCACAATCATCCCAAGCTGGCTTTCCAAGTGATGCTGTTTGGCAAACGCAGAAAAATCCCGGTTCTTCTTGGAAAGGAGTTGGAACGTCTCTTCAATCACTTGGTCAAATCCTTTTGTAATTTCAAAGACCGTGTGAAATCGTCCACCTTTAATCTTTAACACTTTTAATAACTGCAAAAAAATAGCAAGACGCAACTCATCCTCGCTTAGAGGAGCGCAATTCTTTGTTTCCGTTTCTATATATTTGAAAAAATGATCTTGATGATCTCTTGATAACCAATCTTTTGTTTTATTGGATACAATGTCCCAAATATTCGTTTTGCAAAAAAGAATATAAAGATAACGCAACTCATCGCCTTTTAAAGAGCTGAGCGAACGCGCCAGAAATGATCCGTCCATAGTCTCCCCCTCTTTACTGCGGCTGTTCTTTTTGTAGTTCTATTATAAACGATCTTCCTGATCATGAATAAGGAAATCTCTTTCTCCATTTTCCATCCGACTTTGTTACTTGATAATAAATGATTCCACTGTAGCTTATTCTATACGTTTTAAGAGAAGCACGATAAGCTTCATTTCCTCATGCGATTGAAATGGAAAAATCCTTATGGCTTATTATATATGTTAGATACAGCCATAAGGATTTTACCCCTTTTTTTCCTACTGAACAATAGATATCTTGCATAAAAGATCTTTAGAATCAGTCGTGTTTACGAAATCTTACCTAAAATGCCTGATTTTTTCATCCTTTTCGTTTCAATTTATACCTATTTATTTTAGATTTCACTGATTCACATTCTTTGTCATCTCTTAACGGAAACGTATGTTGTTGGCCATCATGCTCGCACATTAGTTTCTAATTTGGCCGTTTCCATAAATCAAGTATTTCGTTGTCGTTAAAGCCTTTAGTCCCATTGGTCCCCTTGCGTGCAATTTTTGCGTGCTGATGCCAATTTCAGCACCAAACCCGAATTCAAATCCATCTGTAAATCGAGTGGAAGCATTGTGATAAAGAGCTGCTGCATCCACTTCATTGAAAAATTTCGCTACATTTTGATCGTCAGCTGTAATGATGGCTTCTGAATGTTTCGTTCCATATTGGTTAATGTGTTCAATGGCTTCCTCTACCGAAGAAACGATTTTGACAGCTATAATTTTATCCAAATACTCGGTCGACCAATCTTCCTCAGTTGCAGGCTTCAGTCCGACGGCCAGTTGTTGGGCTTTTTGATCTCCTCGTACTTCGACTTCATGATCTTGAAGACGTTTGGCAAGTTCCGCAAAATACTTTGCAGCCCAGTTTTCATGGACGAGAACCTTCTCCGCCGCATTGCAGACGGAAGGTCGTTGAGTTTTGGCGTTAATGACGATATCAATGGCCATTTCTTTATCAGCTGATTCATCAATGTAAATGTGGCAATTTCCGACACCTGTTTCTAGCACTGGAACAGAAGCTTGTTCCACGACGGATTGGATCAAATTTTTTCCGCCGCGAGGAATCAACACATCTAAATATTCCGTGAGTGTAAATAATTGCTGAGCGGTTTCTCTTGAAGTATCTTCCAACAATTGAACAGCATCCGCAGGAATTTCCGTTCCTTCAAGGGCTCGTCTAATGCAATCACTAATCGCTATGTTGGAATGTTGAGCAGATGAACTGCCTCGCAGTATCACCGCATTTCCTGTCTTTAAGCATAGTGTGGCCGCATCCACGGTCACATTTGGACGTGCCTCATAAATCATCCCCACCACACCAAGTGGAACTCTCACTGTTTTGATTTGCAGTCCATTGGGCCGTTCCCAACTGTCCAAAATTTCCCCTACAGGATCTTTTAAATCAATGAGTTGACGGATGCCGTCCGCCATATCTTGAATCCTTTTCTCATTGAGAGTCAAGCGATCAATCAATGCCTCTGTCATTCCTTTGGCACGAGCGTTCTCAACGTCTTTTTTATTTTCCACAAGAATAAAGGATATTTCTTCTATTAGTTGTTTCGAAATAGCAGCTAACGCTTCATTTTTTTGTTTTGTTGTTTTACTGGCTAGCTCAGCAGAAGCTTGCTTGGCCTTTTTCGCTTTTTCCAGCAACTCCGTCATCGTTTCGTTCTCCTCCTCGCCCTTTTTTACCACACTTTTTCAACGTGATCGATTCGAATGAGCCAGAGACACCCAATTATCGCGGTGAATGACCTCACAATGATCGCGGTTATACTTTTGTTTGATTTCGTCGCTATGTTTTCCTTTTATTTCTTGCAATTCTGAGGAATCATAGTTCACTTGTCCTTTTCCAAGCACTTCACCGCGAGGGTTCACCACTTCAATCACATCGCCCGCGCGAAAGCTTCCGTTCACTGCCGTCACTCCGGCAGGCAATAGACTTTTCCCTTGATCCAAAAGAGCTTCAGCCGCTCCATGATCAATTTCGACTTGCCCTTTTACCAAAGAATGAATGGCAATCCATTGCTTATTTGCCGTCATTCCTTTTCGGGGAGTATAGCCGATATACGTCCCGTCTCCCTTGCCTTCTAATATATCCACTAGTTTGTTTTCTCCTGTTCCTGTACCGATAAATAAACTGACTCCGAGAGAAAGAGCTGTCTTCGCCGCATCGATTTTCGACTTCATTCCCCCGGTACCAAACTTAGATCCGGAAGAATCAGCTAAATCAAGAATCTCATCGGTAATGGCTGGCAAGTAGTAATATTTTTTGGCTGTTGGATCTTCGCGCGGATTTTTATCATATAATCCGTTAATGTCCGTCAAGATAATGAGAAAATCAGCATGTATCAAACCGCTGACTAGAGCAGACAACATATCATTGTCCCCAAAAGTCAACTCTTCAATGGAAACCGAATCATTTTCATTGATAATTGGCAAAACCGAGCGGTCGAGTAGTTCCGTCAATGTTTCATAAGCATTGCTGTACTGCTGTTTTCTGGAAAAATCACTTCTCGTTAACAGCATCTGGGCGGCCACCATGTGATATTTTTTGAATTCCTCTGTATAAGCCTGCATAAGCAGTCCTTGCCCGACAGCCGCCGCTGCTTGTTTTCCTTTTATTGAAACCGGCCGGGTGGGATAGTTCAACGCAGTAAAACCGGCTGCAACCGCACCGGACGAAATCAGCACCACTTCATGGCCTTGTTGTTTTAATTTTGCTAATGCCCTAACATGGTCCGCCAGTTTTTCCCGGCAAATACCGCCCATAGCGTTCGTTAATGAACTGCTTCCGATTTTCACCACAATCCGTTTTTTTCGCACGAGTTCTCCCTCCAATCCGCAAAAATCAAAAAGCCATTCTGTCCTTTAAAAGGACGGAATGGCTCGATTCCGCGGTACCACCTTTATTGGCAGGATCAAAATGATCAATGCCCGCTTTGAAACCTGTAACGAAGGTTAACGCTTGGTTTTATAACAAGAGCTCCCGGGTAGGTTCAACAGCCTCTAAGACGAGGAATCTTCCAGCCTGCGGATTCCACTCTCTATCGCCTGAGCATCTGTTTACTAGTCCCTTTCATCGCCGTTGACATTTGTTTTTTTAAAATTATGCACCACATTTAAACGGGCTGTCAAGAAGATCTTTTCTAATCATAATGAGGGCGCTAAAACCGATGATGATCAATGCAATTTTCCATAAAGTTTCTGTAAATCCTTAAAAAGTGAGGCAATCTTAGCAATTCTCCGTCTTTAATTCGGTTTTAACCAAGTTTACTACTTTATACGGATATGGCGGATCCGCATCCGGACTCACTCATTGCCATAAACTTGTCCTTTTCGTAAAACCGTTCATTCTCAGAACGGTAGATTAAAGCAAGTCATCTACAGAAACATATTTATAATTTAAATCGCGCGCTACGGACGCATAAGTCACTTGCCCTTTAAATGTATTCACTCCAGCCTTTAAAGCGGGATTGTCCAAAATTGCTTGTTTAAAACCTTTATTGGCCAATTGCAATGCGTAAGGGATCGTAACGTTCGTTAAGGCGATTGTCGAAGTTCGGGGAACAGCACCCGGCATATTGGCAACAGCGTAATGAACAACTCCAAATTTTTCATAAGTTGGATTGTCATGTGTCGTGACTCGATCCACTGTTTCAAAAATTCCACCTTGATCGACGGCGACATCGACCACTACCGCTCCGTTGGACATTTCCTTGACCATTTCTTCTGTGACAAGTTTTGGTGCTTTGGCTCCCGGAATAAGTACCGCTCCTATCACTAAATCAGATTCTTTTACAGATTCCGCAATATTATAAGAATTCGACATTAACGTTTGAATATTGCCGCCAAACATCACTTCCAATTCCCGTAAACGATCCGGATTCAAATCAATCACGGTTACATCCGCACCGAGACCTATCGCAATTTTTGCAGCATTCGATCCTACCATACCCCCGCCAATAATCGTGACTTTGCTTTTCTTGACTCCCGGAACTCCCCCAAGCAGCACTCCTTTTCCACCATATTGTTTTTCAAGAAACTGTGCTCCGATCTGCGCTGCCATCCGTCCAGCCACTTCGCTCATAGGAGAAAGAAGCGGCAAAGTCTTATTGACAGAGACCGTTTCATACGCAATTCCCGTTACGCCGCTTTTCACCAGTTCTTTTGTCAGTTTTGGTTCCGCAGCTAAATGAAGATATGTAAAAAGAAGCAAATCTTTTCGAAAATACTGATATTCACTTTCAACAGGTTCTTTGACTTTGAGAATGAGTTCGGAATTTTCCCAAACTTCGGATGCGTTTTTCTCGATATTTGCCCCTACATTTTTATATTCTTCATCAGTAAAGCCGCTTCCAAAACCGGCGTTTGTTTCAACCAACACTTTGTGGCCGGCTTTTACCAGTTGAAGAACACCCGCAGGAGTAATCGCCACTCGATTTTCATTGTTTTTGACTTCTTTTGGTACACCTATGATCATCATTACATCTCCCATCCGTTATTTTGTCATAATTCACGCTGTAGATGTGAACGATTGAAACGAAGGAAAAATGAACCTGAAAATACTTTTTCTGTAATTCAATAGTATCAATTGTAGAAAAAAGGTGCAAGCCAAGAAAAAAGCAGGCATTTCTGATAGGTACTTACTCAGAATCAGCCTGCGATACAAGATGGGATATTTATTCTCTATGCGTGGCATCCATTTACATGGGGATCTTCTAACGAAATGAACAAACAATGGGATAGATTTGAAAAGACAGGAAAATATCGCAGAACATGGGAAAAGGGATCTAGCAAACTGAATTTAATACTTTCTGGTGGAGCAGTTTGGACAAACATAAATATCTTCCGCATCCAAAACATCGCCGCGTTTCGTTTGTTCCAAGATTACAATTTGCTGACGAAGGTCTGCCCGTAAACCTTCCCAACCACAATCGCACTTAATGACGTTAAAAGATCCAAACTTATAAACACCATACTTCAATAAAACCACCCCTTTTAAATTTTTTGAAAAATTACTACAATTGTATTTTACTATATTTTCAGTAAATTGCCCATAACAAAATTGTGAATTCTCACCATTTACCTATAAAAAAACAGAAATTGCTGCCCATTTCCCCATTAAATGCGCCTTTTTCCACATTCATTTTTTGACCCCGCGAATACGATGATGAAAAGGCAGGTTGACGATCGCGATTCGTTCAAACGATAGTCTGCTTGTTTCAGAGCCGATATGCCTTTTTCCTACATTTTGTTTAACGTCTTTATATCCTTCACAATTTCATCAAAAGGAACGTCTTGATTTCCGCTATAACTTTTTACCACAGTCCCTTTCTTATCCACAAGATAAAAGCTAGTCCCATGCATGATTTGATCACTATTCGGTTGAGGAACAGCAATGGTTTTAAACGACTTTTCCGCTAATTTTTGAATTTCTTTTTGGTTATAACCTGTCAAAAGCTGCCAATGAGATTCATCCGCATCAAACTTATGAATATATTCTTTTAATTTTTGAGGAGTATCTTTTGTAGGATCCACACTGAAAGAGACAATCAAATAATCTTGAACACCTGCTTTTTTTAATTTTTTTTGCAGCTGCGTCAAATTATAGGTCATAGGAGGACAGACCGTTTTGCAGTTCGTAAAAATAAAATCTGCTATCCATACTTTCCCTTTTAAATCTTTTAAA
Source organism: Bacillus smithii (assembly GCF_001050115.1). NCBI lineage: Bacteria > Bacillati > Bacillota > Bacilli > Caryophanales > Bacillaceae > Bacillus > Bacillus smithii. Next base: position 1,705,432 of record NZ_CP012024.1, read on the forward strand.
TTTACTTTTTGATTATTTTGGTTCACATAAGAAAAATTTTGTACCTTGTCATTCATGTTTCCTCTAAAATCATCATTGCTGCAGCCAGTCATAGTAAAGAAAAGAATGAAAAAAATAACGGCAAACTGTTTTTTGGTGTACAAATTGTATCCTCCTCTTTTAACACCATTTCGATATTTTATCCAAAAAATTCTGATAATGAAGCGCTTATTTTTCAATCTGTTTTTAGGCAAACATCTGCAGAAGCAATTTTCAATATCATGGATCTTTTCAATGCTGCTGGTTCTCTAAAACGATGATGCCTTTATGTGGAATGAATGAACCGGAAGGATCATTTTTTCGTGTTGTGTGGAGATAAAGTTCCGCGAAGCAGATCTTTCCATTGGATTTAAGTTATGTTTCTTACTTAATGTAACAGATGGGGGATCTAAAGGAATCCCCATCAGCTAATTTCCAGTTGTTTTTCTTTCTTTGTTTCCATTAAGATGCTTAAACTTATGAGGGTAATGATGATGGTAGCTCCCATGTCGGACATGATGGCGATCCACAGTGTCAGCCAGCCGGGAATCGTAAGCAGCAGTGCCACCAATTTTAAGCCGAGCGCCAATCCAATATTCAATTGAATGGTTCGATTGACTCTTTTGGAAATCGCAATCGCAGACGGCAACTTTCCGAGATGATCTTGCATTAAGACGACGTCTGCCGTTTCAATGGCGCTATCAGATCCCTTTCCCATCGCTATACCTAGATCTGCTGCTGCCAGAGCAGGAGCATCATTGATTCCGTCTCCAATCATAGCTGTTTTTTCATGTTTAGATAGTTCTTGGATCACGGCTAGTTTCTCGTCCGGCAAAAGCCCGGCGTAAACTTCTTGAATTCCAGTTTGTTTTGCGACTTTTTCTGCAGTTCCTTTATGGTCCCCTGTTAACATCACAACATGTTTGATGCCGGTTTGGTGCAGTTTGGAAACAAGAGTGTGACTTTCCGGACGAATTTGGTCGGTAACACCCATCATCCCAAATACTTTGGATTCATCAGAGACCATGACGATGGTATAACCATGTTTTTTCAAATCCGCAAGATCTTTTTGGATAGTTTCCGATAGCTGAAGGTGACCGGCGCTTTTTTCATTGCCGACAAAATAAGATTTTCCTGTTATGACCGCTTTCACGCCTTTTCCAGGCAGCGTAATGACTTGTTCAGGCTGTGCCTTTTGAGTTGTTTGTTTGCACGCCGCTTCGTAAACAGCTTTAGCTAAAGGGTGTCCAGATAATGATTCTACGGATGCCGCAATGAAGTAAAATTGGTCATCATATACTATTGTTTTTTCGACAACCGGTTTTCCTGCTGTCAATGTCCCCGTTTTATCCAATGCAATCGTTTTGATTTTACCTAGTTGTTCTAGAAACACGCCGCCTTTCATTAAAATTCCGTTTCGAGCATTTCTCGTAATCCCTGAGATTAATGCGATTGGAGAAGCCAACAAAAGAGCACATGGGCATCCTACAATTAAGACGGCTAATCCTTGATATAGCGAGAATTTCCATTCCCAATTCAAAAAGAGGGGAGGAAAAAGGATCACGAACAAAGAAATGAGCAAAATCAGCGGAGTATAATATTGAGCAAAACGATCCATAAATGTTTCAATCGGCGTTTTCTTAGACTGAGCCTCTTCTACTAAACGGAGGATTTTCGCTATAGAGGAATCGTTATATAACTTAGTCACTTTTACTTTTAATACGCCCTCGTTGTTGATGCTTCCTCCAAATACTGGGTCGTTTGTTGATTTTTCAATTGGCAGAGACTCTCCTGTAAGAGCAGCTTCATTCACCGAGCTTTTTCCTTCAATGACCACTCCATCGGAAGGAATCTTTTCTCCCGATTTCACCAAAACGATATCTCCAATCTTCAGTTGATCGATCGGGATCACCCGTTCTTCTCCGTTCACCAACAATACGGCTTCTTTTGGAGCGGCACGCAGCAGCGATTCCATGGAGCGGCGTGCCTTTTCCATTCCCAGCCCTTCCAAATATTCATTTAATCCGAATAAAATGGCGACAAATGCAGCTTCTTTCCACTGACCAATACAAAAGGCACCGATCAAGGCAATGGTCATGAGAGTATTCATGTTAAATTTGAAATGGAATAAATTTTTCATCCCTTTTATAAACGTCTCATGTCCACTAACGGCAGCTGCGGCTAAATAAAACAGTACAGGCATGTAGCTGGGAGATTTGTTTTCTGCTAACAACGCCAAAACATACAGGACAGTTGAAATAAAAAGGAGAAGCTTCCAATTAGAATCGCTGTCCTGATGATCATGTTCTTTTTCTTTATCATTTTGAACGATGGAAGCCCCATCTGAGGCCAAAATTTTTTCCACTTTGGATATATCGATTTGGTCCGATATCTGTAGTTTTCCAGTAAGATATAAAATTTTTGCATCTTCCCCATGGGGGAGTTTTTGAATTTCTTCTTCCAATTCTTGTGCACAGTTGGCGCAAGAAAGGCCCTTTATTCGGTACTCCGCCATTATGCGGCACCCCCATCTATTCGTTCCAAATTTTTCTTTTATTTTAGCATACCATGATATGCTCATATAGAATGATATGCTTCTATCTTAAAATCATTTTTTAAACTTTCTCCTGATCAAAATGGGTTGAATGCATACTAATCGAAACGTAACACAGCGAATCAAACTCGGTTATTTTGAATGGATGAACGGTGTTGATCCATTCATTCTAAACAGGAATGATCGTTCTATCAATGGAGCCTTACTGAAAAGAACTTCAATTCAACAGCAAGGCTCTTTTTGGAGATTTTAATAGAAAATATGAAACTTTGTATGACTTCCGTTTTGTGTTGAAATCACTTCTAATCTTGCATCGATTCGTTCTTTTAATTCAGGCACATGGGAAATAATTCCAACCAGACGTCCACTGTCTTGAATATCCATCAAAGCTTCGATCGCTTGATCTAAAGATTCAGGATCCAGTGTTCCAAATCCTTCGTCAATAAACATCGTTTCAAGAGAAATTCCGCCGGCATAGCTTTGAACAACATCCGCCATGCCTAATGCAAGTGATAAAGACGCTTTAAAACTTTCACCGCCTGATAGCGTCTTTACATGGCGCGTCTGCCCTGTATATTGATCGTAAATCAATAATTCCAATCCACTTTGGACATTGCCTTTTGATCGCTCTCTTTTCCGCAGCATCCGGTACCTTCCACCCGTCATTTTTGCCAGTCTTTCATTGGCTGACAGCAAAATATCATCAAGAAATGCAGCTAATACATACCGTTCAAATGTGAGCCTGTGCGGATTTTGTCCCTTTGTTATTTCATAAAGATGGCCAAATGTTTTATATTGTTCTTCCAGTTGCTCCAGTTCTTTGTTAATGTCCGTCACGTTTTGATAAATCATCTCATTATTTTGGATCGTTAAAAGAGTGGAAGTTCTTTTTTCATCCAGTTGGGCTAGTTCTTCCATTATTTCGTTTAATTTTTGATTGAAACGATTCAAATCGGGAATTTGGATACCTGCTAACACTCGTTCAAGTTCGTCCATACGAGAAGAGACATAGCGATATCGTTCCCAAAATTCCTGGATGGTATTTTCCAGCATTTTGATTTCCTTTTCTGTTCGTTTGGCCTTTTCGTAATGCCGATAATCGGGAAATCCTTCTTCTTTCAGCATCTGTTTAAATGTATTTCTTTCCAAGTCCATCTGTTTCGTTTTTTCTAATAATGTATTGGTAACTTCCTCCACACGGGATTGTAATTTTACCATACTCATGTTCAGTTCTTGATATCGTTTTTGAGCCTCGTCATAAGACTTTTGCAAAGATTCCTGATACTGGATCCGCTTTTGCAAAGCTTTTTGAAACGACGACTTTGAACGCAAATTCTCTGGTATTTGTGTGTTCATTCGTTCAATATTGGCTCGTTTCATCATCATTTGCTTTTCGATTTCATCTACAGTTTCCAAGCATTTTTCCAGAGCATTTTCCACTTGTTGTTTTTCGACTGTCAATTGCTCCGCTTCGGTTTTCAGCTCTTGTTCTTTTCGTAGAGCTTTTTTATCCTCCTGCTGCCGAAGTTTCAACTCTTGCAAACTAGATTGCTGCGAACGGATATCGGATGATAAAGACTCCTCCGAGAAATTCGGAAAAAGGTTTTCTAGTTCCTTTTGAATTTCTTCTTTTGAGTTTTCGATCGTTTTCATTTCGAGTTGTAGTTGAAAGAATCTTCTTTCCGCTTCTTGTTTGCGCCGTTCTACCTCGGCAGCCTTTTCTTTCGCGGAGTTTAGATCTTCTTCGGAAGGTAATTCCTGTTTATATTGCGCCGGAGCAGGGTGGTGAACAGAACCGCAAACAGGGCAAGGCTCATGTTCTTGCAGTTTTTGAGCCAATATTCCCGCTTGTCCATCAAACCACTCTTTTTCTAAATGCCGAACGGTCGCTTTTGCATCGAGAAGCGCTCTTTCGGTTGCCTGAAGCTGCTCATTAGCCACCGCTAATGCTGAAAGGATACGCTCTTTTCGATGTTGTTCATCTTGATATTTTAACAGCCGATTGACAATCCTTTCTGTTTTTTCGATCAAACGTTCACGCTGTAATAGGGCTAATTTCGTTTGTTCGAGTTCACTCAGCAAAGTATTTTTTTGTTCTAACCTTTCTTCGATTTTTTCCAATTGATCTGAATAGGTTTGTTTCTCTTGTTGCAGCTCTTTCCATTGGGCCTCCATCTTATCGAGAGCAATCGTTTCTTCTTCATACGATTGGATATCGTTTTCAAGGGCTTTTAAACGACTCACTGCTTCTACCGCTCTTTTTCTCTCTTCTTCTTTCGCTTGTTCTTCTTCCCAATTCTTTTGAGCTGCTGCCAGCTGAGGCTCTATTTCCGATAGTTGGTTCTGAAATATTTGTTTTCGCTTTTCAAATTCTTGAATTTCAGCATGCAAGCGTCGACACTGATTTTCTTGTTGATCCAGTTTGGCCGCTTTTTTCGCTCTTTCGACTTCCAATTGCTGTTTTTCCACTTCTTCGATTTGACGTTCAAGCTTTGTTTTTTCTTCTTCCAACTGGCGCTTTAAAGTAAATTGATCAAGGATCGCTTTTCCTTGCGTGATTTGTTCTTTCAGCTGATCACGTTGCACTTGCTTTTCCGAAATTTCACTTTTAATCGACTCATATTGGCTTCTCCACTCTTTTAACTCCGATGAAAGCAGTTCTAATATGCGTTGTGGATCCACTATTTCCTGATGAAGTGCTTCAAGAAGTTCGCTGTTTTGAGTGCGAATGCTTTTTAACAGCCGTTCTTGTTCCTGTTTTCTCTGCTGAACGATTGATTTTAGCTGGTCCGCTTCTTCTTTTAATTTTTCTTCAATTTTTTTATACAGTTCTGTATGAAACAATTTCTGCAAAATCGCTTCTTTCTCTTTGCTGTCCGAAACAAGCAGCTTGCGAAATTCTCCTTGGGGAATCATCAAAATTTGTCGAAACTGATGGGCATCCAGCTGGATTAATTCTTTGATCTTCTCCTCCGTTTCCCGAACATTGGAAGCAATGATTTGTTTCTCCCCTTGATCTGTTATACGGTAAAGCTCTGCCTTAGCATTTACTGTCGTCATACCGTCTCCTCTTGCTTTCTTCTTTTCTTGCTGAGGCGATCGGACAATGTAATAAGTTTGTCCACGCAGCGAAAACAATAAAGAAACTTCCGTCAAAGTCTCTGGATCGGCAAAATGGCTGCGAAGATCGGTTCCGCTCCGATCTTCTCCGCTCGCCTTTCCATAAATAGCAAAACAAATGCCGTCAAAAATCGTTGTTTTCCCTGCTCCTGTTTTCCCGGTTATCACAAACATGGTTCTGTTTCCTAATTTCGTGAAATCAATCACTTCTTTTCCCGCGTACGGTCCAAACGCTTGTAAAGTGAGCCGAAGAGGCCTCATGGTCACAGCACCTCCTTTTTGACGCTTTCTATGATGGTTTTCATTATGGATCTTTTCTCATCTGTAAACGGTCTAGTAGTCATCTGTTCATAAAAGCGCTGAAACAACTCTAATTCTGATACTTCTTTTTCTTTCATAATAAAATATTGTTCTTTCCTTCTTTCGTCCAAAAAATCTACTTTTCTCTCTAAATGGAGAACATTAGGATATATTTTTCGCAATTTCCCAATTGGGTCAATTAATGCTCCTTCATCCAACAGGGTAATTTTTAAGAAATCATCCGTTTTTTGCTGTTGATAAAAAGCAGGATCAAGCAGTTCATCGAGATATCCTTCCAATTCTCTTAAATCGAATTTTGGAGTCAGTTTTTCTTCTCTGATCTCAAACTGTCCGTTGTCATCCAATTCGATGATCGTTACACTTTTCTTTTGATTCGCTTCTGAAAACGAATATTTCAACAATGAACCAGAATAACGAATGGTTGGATGAGAAAGAGCGTTTGGACTGTGCAAATGTCCAAGAGCGGTATAATGGAACGGAGAAAATACATCTGCAGAAATACAACCAGAGCCACCGACAGCTAACGTCCTTTCTGAGTCCGTCGTTTTTCCTCCAAGAACGAAAGCATGACCTATTAAAATATTGATCTCATTCGGATTTAATTGTTTTTCAATTTCTCCGATGATCGCTTTCATGGCATCTTCATGCGTATGTATCGAATCATCACCCAATAATTCCCTCACGATTCCAGGTTCGCTGTAAGGAATTAAATAAAAATTAACCCCTTCTATCCGAACAGGCGTAAAATCCGTTGTGAGTTTTCCCTTTAAATAAAACTGACTGCGCCGGAACCAAGATGAACCAAACGAAAGACGTTCGGCGCTGTCATGATTACCGGAAATAGCGAGTACCGGCACTTTTAATTCAACATTGAGTTGGTATAACACTTCGTTTAACAGTTCGACCGCCTCTGTCGGTGGAACGGATCGGTCATATAAATCGCCAGCGATCAATACGGCATCCGGCTGTTCTCTTTCTACTAATTGAACAAATTGCCTTAACACTTCTCTCTGCTGTTCTGTCATATAAATTCCGTGAACAAGTTTTCCTAAGTGCCAATCGGCAGTATGAATCAATTTCATGATATCGATCACCTTTTCCTCGTTATAACTCCAAAGAAATAAAAACGTCCGCTCTTAATTGTGTTTGATAGCGGGTAAAAATGTTTCTTTCTCACAGTCGTTTTTGCCTCTAATATTCATACGAGTTTCATTGATTTCATTATAACAAAATTTCTTTCCGCCATTCTCTCAGAAGGAGTGAACGAACTCTCTTAATGGTGGAGAAAAGTTGTAGTTTTTCCATTCTTTGTCTATAATGATATCAATCAATGTTCGAATGACGGAGGTAGTCTATGCTTGTCGGCTGGTTTTCTTATTTTATTTTGCTGTGGGGAATCTTTTTGATTATAACCATTTCCATCGGCGGTTTTTTCATGTTTCGCAAATTTTTGAAACGGCTTCCGAAAGCGGACGGTAAATCCGACATGGACTGGGAAGAATATTATGTAGAGAAGACACGCCATTTATGGGATGACACCCATAAAGCCATTTTGGAAGAGCTTGTCAGTCCGGTTCCTGAACTGTTTCGAGATGTCGCCCGTCATAAAATTGCCGGCAAAATCGGAGAACTTGCTTTAAATGAACAAGCCGAACGGATGAACATGGACTTAATTATTCGGGGTTATATCATGGCCACTCCAAAAAGAGATCACAAATTTTTAAGAAAAAAGCTGACGGCAATGAATGTGGATTTATCAAAGTACGAACATTTCTTTTGAACATAGAGGAAAGGCTGGCTCTATCAGGATTGAATCCTATGAGCCAGCCTCTTTTTTGTATAAACTTTAACAGAAAAATTCATCGAACAAAATTCTCTTTTTACAGGCTATTCGTTTGAATGGGGCCATCGTTTAATTGATTCAGCATCTTTTTATACTGAATGTACATCGCAATTCTCCAAGGAACAATCATCGAAAATGCCAGCAAGAAGAACATTCCGCTCAGCTGACCTACATGAATAGTAGTACTTAAAATGGCTTTTACGATCAATCGAACAATTAAAAGCGTCACTAAAATATAAACGAAAGCTTTTGATCGTTTTAAATAAATTTCATTATCACGAATTTCAAATCTCGACGTTTTAATTAAAATAATGGAACAAAGCATTCCAAGCATAATGGATTCCATCATTTCCATTGGTGTTATCCGAAATTGCGGAAACAAATACATCAAACTGCCAGTGCTCATAAAAATCGGCGGCAAAATGATTTTCTTAACGGATGTTGGCTTTTTAGCTGCTTTTAATCGAATCATGATGACGGAAACACCCATCACTACAGCAAAGATAGATGAAGCGATTAACCACATCTGAATCACCTTTTTTCAAATTTTTAAAACGTTTTTTTCGTACAAACTATATGAACAATGATCGGTTTTGATTCACACGCTCCATTTCTTTCAGTTTGTCGATAAGAAATTTTTTTATGAATGTAGATTTGCACGAACTATTATATAACATTTTGATGATGAAAACAAAAAATTACCTTATTTTGAGTCAGTCAAGACTTTGTGGGAATTTTTTTGGTTCGCTGAAAATAGATGTAAGTCATAGGTTAGCGAACCATTTTTTTGAATTTCATCCGTAAGCGCTTTCGGACTCTCATCCCTTGCCATGACAGACGAATATGTATACCTTTTTTTACCATCCCTTGAATTCAGACAGGGCATGATAGATCGGAGTCCCGGACGATTGCTGTAAATATGGCACGTTATTCCGCGTTACCTCTGGAAGAAGACGGCGGATGCGTTGTTTCGCCTTGTTCACGATCGTCTGTTTGGTAGATGCCGTTTCCTCCGCCGGATGCGACGATTCTTCTCCTAAACGATGTCCGAAAAGACGAATCCCATCCATCCGGGCAATCATTGCCTTGAAAAACGCCCTGAGTCCCTTGTCTGTCCAACTGCGGCGGTATTTCACCCGATACGCCAGCTGGCTCATCACGCTTTCAGCCCTCCCCATCGGATACATGCCCGTTGTGTCCACTCCTTGCTCCTTCAGCCATTCCCGGTAATCACGGATGCATCCCGGCATCGATTCGATCCGGTGGATCAAGGCAGCCAGCTGTTGTTCTTTCGCTTCGTCCCCCAGCGTGCCGAGGGCGCTGTTCAGTTCCACAAGCAGCTTCTCTTCATCCTGCTTCGCCAGCTTTTGCCGAATCGCCTGCCACCGTGGATGGCCCGAGAGGCATTGGCGCAACTCACGCGCCACGTGGAATCGATCCAATTGGAAGCAGACCCGTCCTTTGAAATACTCCCGGCACGCGGTAATCCATGGAGCGCCGTCCCCGTTGATGACAAGAAGATCCCGACACGGATCATAGGCATATTCGTTCATCAAAAATTCCTCGAAGCCTTCCCACACCTCCCCCTTGCCTTCATGGACGTAATGGCGCTGATTCACGAATTCGATCCGTGAGCCGTTGCGCTTCCATCCTTCGTGAACGGTCAGGATTTTGTCTTCCTTGGCCCGTTTTCCCTTCCCTTGGAGAGAGACAAACAGTCCATCGGCCTCCACAAACAGCACCCGTCCATATCGCTGGTCAACCGGGCAGTGCAGCGGAACTTCAGCCTCGAGCACCAACTGGCGGATCGTCTCATGGCTCATCACCGGATACCCGACCATCTGGGCAAGCGTATGAGCCGCTTTGCGATAGGAAGAGCACTCCACAGCCAATCCCATCGCCGTTTCTTCTAGACAAGGGCTGATTGACTGCGATCCATCAAACGCTAAAAAGGAATCAAGCAAAAACGTGTAACGGTTTTGTTCTCGGTCTAAATAGTAGTTTCGCTCAAAGGTAACTTCGCCAAACAAGGTTTGAATCGTGGTGCGTCGTTTGTCTTTCAAGTGGTACCGGCGCTTGTCCCGGGTTTCCGCCAATTGTCGGTCGATGTCCTCCAACAGAGCCGTAAACAGCTCGGTGAAGGCGTTTTGCAAGGCTCGAAACAAATCAAGTTCGATCTCTTTCCATGTCAACGAATTTGTGGTAAGATGTTGTTGAATATTCATGGGACTCTCTCCTCCTGTTTGATGGTGTGAACAATGATCATCTTACCAGGGAGAGAGTCCTTTTTTCATGTTTCCTGCTTGGGATCCTACCGCACTTTGCTTGGTGGCCCCGATGAGGGGGATTGCGAACCTACGTTCCCAACCCCCTCATCGGGGAATTCTAAGAATTTCTCCCACAAACATTTTACTCACACCCTTATTTTTCAATTCATTCTTTTTTAATACCTCTTTTCAAGAACGATGAATCGTTTTCGAAATGATATTTATTAAAACGGCACCATTTTTTGGCTAAAATCCTTGAAACGTACCAAATAGCTGATTAAACACCATGATGATTTTCGTCAACCAGTCAAAAAACAAGAGCACTCCCATCAAAATCATCAAATATCCACCCACTTTGACGATCCATCCACTATGTGTCCGCATCCATTTCAATCTGCCGATAAAGAATGACAAAATAAAAAACGGAATAGCGAAACCAAGCGTATAGGCAGACATATAAAGGAATCCAGATTCCGGATTGGAGGCTGCTAAAGCGATGACAGACATTAAAATGGGGCCCGTACATGGCGTCCAGCCGGCGGCAAAGGCCATCCCTATCAAGATGGAGCCTAAGTAGCCAGAAGGCCGGTTTTTAAATTGAAAGCGCCGCTCCTTCATGAAAAATTCGGGTTTCAATAGGCCGGCTACGATCAAACCAAAAAAAATAATGCATAAAGCGCCAATTTGTCGGATGAGATCTTGATAGTTGCGAAAAAAGGATCCAACAAAGGAAGTGGCAAATCCAAGTGAAATAAAAATAGCAGAAAATCCGACTAAAAAAAAGAAAGTATGGAGCAAACTTCTCTTTTGCAACATAGCGTTTTCTGTTTTTAACTCATTGACACTCATTCCTGTTATATAGGATAAAAAAGCAGGATATAAAGGCAGACAGCAGGGAGAAATAAAACTTAAAAACCCCGCTCCAAAAGCCAGCAGCCCATTTACATCGGTCAATCGTTCCACTCCCTTTCTTTCGTTCTTCCATTTTAGCAGAGACGCAGACGAAATTTCCGCCTGAAAATTTGAACATTTTGTGGCAAGCTGATCGAGTTTCAAGAAACTATTAAGAAAACTCTTCGCATCCTAACATCCATTCTTTTCTTTCTTCCGGATTATATCATCAGCAAAATGTTTGCTTAAACAAAAAGAAATTATTCACTATCATACTGATTCATAAGCGGGATGATAGATTTCTTCACTAGTTCAATAAAGGCACGTACTGTCGGGGATAGATTGCCGCTTTTCCAAGCAAGAGCGGTCGTAGTATATGGATGATTCCGAATGTTACGATAAATGACTTTATTTTTAAAAATGCTTTGTATGGAAGCTGGTACAAGAGCAACGCCCATTCCCGATGAAACAAGCGATAGAACCGTAGATAATTCTTTTGTTTCTTGCACTACCTTTGGACTAAATCCTGCCTGATAACATAATTTTATCAATGTATCATAATGTCTCTGATTTGCCTTTCTTCCCGTCACTATGAATGGATCATTGGATAAATCGTTAAGATTGATCGAAGATGTTTCGCGTGCTAGTGGATGATCCTTTGGTAAAGCGATCACCATAGGCTCTTGTCGAATGACTTCAAAAAGTACGTTGTCATTTTCAATAGGATGACATAGTATGCCCACATCAATACGTCCTTCGTGTAAAGCTTTCACTTGTTCTTCTGTCGTTAACTGTTGTAAATCAATATGAATATTAGGGTATTTTTTTCGATAATGCTGAATAATGGCTGGAAGAATATCATAGGATGCGGATGAGATGAAACCGATTGCTATTTCTCCGATCTCACCACGGTTCACCATTCTGACTGTTTCAATTGCGTCCTCTAAATTCTTCAAAATCAGATAAACTTTTTCTAAAAACACCTGCCCTTCTTTTGTTAACTCTACCTTCCTTTTCGTTCGATGGAAAAGCGGCACTCCTATTTCTTCTTCTAATTGGCGAATTTGAGAACTTAGCGGGGGCTGTGCCATATTTAAACGAGCAGCAGCTTTTCCAAAATGTAATTCTTCAGCAACTGTTACGAAATATTTTAAATGTCGTAGTTCCAACACTTTCCTCTCCTTATTAATACTTATTATGTATTAATGTATCCTTAAATATATATTAGACGTATAAAAATGATTCTTGTAAAGTGAAATTACGAAGGTTCCATTCAAAAAGAATGATTCAATGAAAATGGAGGTTAGTATGCGACAAATTCTTCTCCTCACAATAGGTATGTTCACTCTTGGATTTGACGCCTATGTAATAGCTGGTTTGTTGCCGGATATCGGGAAAACGCTTAGAATAAGCGCATCACAAACGGGACAAGCGGTAAGTGTCTTCACACTTTGTTATGCATTAGCTGCACCCATTTTTGCAACATTGTTGTCCGGAAAATCAATACGCAGAATCTTAGTATGGGCACTAGCAGTTTTCTCATTAGGAAATGGGGCTAGTGCAATAGCTTCGAGTTTCTCCATGCTGCTTATAGCTCGTGCAGTTGCAGGAATTGGAGCTGGTCTTTATTCCCCTTTGGCCGCAACTGCTGCTGCTTCCCTCGTTTCCAAAAAGAAACGCGGTCGAGCTCTGGGTATGATGCTAGGCGGCATGAGCACAGGAACCGTTGTAGGAGTTCCGCTTGGATTGATCATTGCTGAACATCTCGATTGGCATGCAACTCTTTGGTTTATTACTGTTTTAGGTCTTGTTGCCATGTTTGGAATCATGATATGGTTTCCAAGTTTTCCAGCTTCGTCTCCACCATCACTTCGTCAACGTGTTGCCATGATAGCAAATGGACGGAATGCGGCAATTATTAGTATCACTTTTTTGACCAGCACTGCCAGCTTAGGTCTCTACACGTATACTGCATCCATATTGCAAAATGTGGCAGACATTCAATTCATCACACCCTATCTTTGGGCATGGGGGATCGGCGGCGTTGTTGGGATCTTTTCCATTGGTGCTCTAATCGATCGAACAGGACGGCCAGACATACTTATGATCTGTATTCTAGCCACTATGGCTTTCGCCATGTTCAGTCTGCCATTTGGTCTGAAACTTCCTTCACTTTCTTACCTTTCTTTCATTCTCTGGGGAGCGATGGGGTGGGCTTCACAATCGCCACAGCAACATGCATTACTTCAATTGCATCCGAATCATGGTGCCGCTTCTGTTGCATTAAATAGTTCCGCCAATTATTTAGGTAGCGCTGTAGGTTCCGCTCTTTTTGGATTTGCAATGCTAGCAGGATTGACTCCTTCTCAACTTCCGTTTGCTGCCGGTTGTCTTGTGTTAGTCGCTTTACTAGGGCAATGGGGAATTATATCAAGTAATAAAAAATATAGGAAATATGCGAAAAGATAGAATAACCACCTGGATTTGTAACAAATATGGACTAATAAAAAAGAATCTCTGTTTGACACTTTTCAGGAAACGGAAAAAATATTCTTATAGCAGATGTCGTAAAATCAAAGTATATAAAGAAGCTTTTTAAATCAAACGAATAGCCACCAGATGTTCCTGAGTGGCTTACTTTGTATGTTTTCAACTATTCATTCCGATTGTGTTCCACAAAAATGATGCTTGTTTGAACATTCTGCCGCTCGAACGTCCTAGGCAATCGGTGTACCATTTTTAACAGGTTCATCCGGTTTTAAGAGTACCACATCCCCTTCTTCCGGAATACCGCCAAGCACCAAAACCTCCGATTTAAAACCTGCAATTCGTCTGGCGGGAAAGTTTACTACTGCGACTACTTGACGTCCAATAAGCTGTTCCGGTTCATATCTCTTTGTAATTTGGGCTGATGAACGTTTAATACCCAATTCCCCAAAATCAATTTCTAATTTTATAGCGGGTTTTCGTGCCTCTGGAAAAGATTCTGCCTTAATGATCGTACCAATACGAATATCTAACTTCAAAAAATCCTCTATTGCCGCCATGATAAGACCTCCCATTTTTTATAAAAAAGTGATTAGAGACTTTTCTTAAATAGGAACGATCAAAACCACAAAAGTCGAAGGAAAAACGAGAGCGATAAGTCGAAATAATCTGATAACAAAAAGAGTAGCATAGCTGTCTCGCCCTGTCTAGGAAAACGTAAAATCTGCGGTAAAGACCCGAACGAATCTAAACACCATTCACATTTGAAAGAATCATGATTTATCCGGAAATGCGACCGATTGCAGCTTGCTAGACAGTTTACAATCTATGGGTTTGCTTATACCAAATAAATAAAAAAGACTACTCCTTTCTTTGGTCACGTTTCCATAGAAAAGAATAGTCTTTACTTAAATAGGAAAAATTAATCTGATAAAAATGGAAAATTCCGATGAAAAATTAACCAATTGATGCTCTTAAGTTTTGAAATTCACTTGAACGTGAACTCAATAATACAGAAATCCTTTAGATGTCCAAAGCATTTATTGTTTAAACTGTTTGTTCATCGCGTTCATCATTTGATTAATTTTCTTTTGGGACGGCTTCATGCCCATTTGCATCATCATCATTCGAAGCATTTGTTCATTGATAGGTGGGTTTTTCTTTAAATAATCCATCATGTATTTGCGTGCAATAAAAAATCCTAGCGCAACTCCGGCGAGCAACGCCAGAACTCCAACTAGCACATACCACATAGTACTTCCTCCTTCATGTTGTCTAATAAGAGTGTACTAAAGGATACCCGATTATACAATATTTTCTTTCACTTTTTCTTTTTTAAACATATTTTCTTTCTTTTAATGGCTTCACCCATCCAAAGCGTCCATTATTAAAATCTAAAGCAAGCAACCGACCGTTAAAATTTTTCAAAGATTCGAAAAATAACATTTCTGAATCATAGCTGCCGGAGGCCTTTAAAAGCATTTTGGTCGATTGAATTTCAAGTGTACTCCCATTCTTTTCTGTAGATTCCATCCGATACGTGTTGCCTTCGACGGTAAATCCTTTTTGCCGTGAAAGATTTTGGCGAATCAACCGATACAATTGCATGACGGGAAGTTCTTCCGTAATATATTGAACTTGCAAATCCAATATACTTCTATATTCTCCTTTTGAATGCATCCAATCATAAAACAAGTGGTAAAATACTTTTTCCCGTCCATAAAAATAAAAGGCAAATTCATCTTTTATCCAATAAATATGATAGAAGCGCAAACCCATCCCCCCGTTTGTCCAATTTTGATCCGTTTTAGTTGGTTATGGCTCATTATAACAAAATGGAACGGCATGTCCTGTAGAATTCTCGTAAAAGGATTTTCTTTTTTTGTCGCTTCCTGTTTATTTCCAAAACGGCTCACGAAAACCAACGTTGTTTTATCAACGAAACAGTCCACACCAGCTTTTTACAAAAACAGCATAAAAAAGCTGCCAGCTTAATGCCAGCAGCTTAAACAAACTTATTTATTTAATAACTGTTTTACGCGATTTACCACATTTTCTGCCGTAAAACCGTACTCTTTCATTACAATTTCTCCTGGGGCTGATGCTCCAAAACGGTCAATTGCCAAAATTTCTCCTTCGTCTCCAACATATCGTTCCCAGCCGAAAGAGGAAGCCATTTCGATCGCAAGCCGTTTTTTAACGGCTGACGGAATGACTGATTCTTTGTATTCATCTGATTGTTTTTCAAAACGATCCCAAGAAGGCAAGCTGACAACGGAAACGTCAATTCCATCTTCCAAAAGCTGTTTTTGGGCTTCAACTGCTAGATGGACTTCAGAACCGGACGCTAACAAGAGGGCATCTGGAGTTTCTTTATTAGAAGGAGAAACGACATATCCTCCCTTTTCTACTCCTTCTTGAGCTGTTTCTGCGGTTCCTTTTAACGTCGGTAAATTTTGACGCGATAATACTAATGCAGTTGGTTTATCTTTTGAAGTAAGCGCCATTCTCCACGCAGCTGCGGTTTCATTAGCATCTGCAGGACGGATAACCGATAAATTAGGCATTGCCCGTAAAGACGCCAGCTGTTCAACCGGTTCATGCGTTGGGCCATCTTCACCAACAGCGATGCTGTCATGGGTAAGCACATAAGTAACAGGCAGTCCCATTAGAGCGGCCAAACGAATAGCCGGACGCAAATAATCGGAGAATACGAAGAATGTACCACCAAATACTTTTACTCCACCATGTAGGGCCATTCCATTCATAGCGGCACCCATTGCAAATTCGCGAACACCGAACCAAATGTTACGGCCATCATAAGAATTTGGTCCAAAATCTTTTTCTTCTTTAATGGTTGTTTTGTTAGAACCAGCTAAATCAGCAGATCCGCCGATAAAAGTTGGAACGCGTTTTGCGATCGCATTCAGCACTTCTCCAGAAGATGATCTGCTAGCGATGCTTTTTCCTTCTTCATAAACCGGTATTTCTGCATCCCAATCTTCAGGCAGGTCTCCGTTAATAGCTTGCTCCAATTGTTTTCCTAATTCTGGGTAATCCTTTTTATATTGTGCAAAAAGGTTCAGCCATTCTTTTTCTTTTTCGCTTCCTTTTTCAACCGTTAATTGATGGAAACGTTCATAAACTTCATCCGGAACATAGAAGTCTTCTTCAAAAGTCCATTTGTATGCTTCTTTCGTTTTCTTTAATTCATCTGCTCCAAGAGGTGAGCCATGAACAGACGATGTACCTGCTTTATTAGGAGATCCATAACCGATAACTGTTTTGACTTCGATGATTGTTGGACGCGTTTCATCGTTTCGGGCTTCTTCAATGGCTTTGGCAATTTCTTCTAAATTATTGCCGTCTTCTACACGAAGATATTGCCATCCATATGCTTTAAAGCGTTGTTCTACACTTTCTGAAAACGCTTTGTTCAATTCACCGTCCAACGAAATGTCATTGGAGTCATACAGCACGATTAAACGACCAAGTTTTAGATGACCAGCTAAAGAAGCAGCTTCTGCAGAAACCCCTTCCATTAAGTCGCCGTCACCGCAAATTGCGTATGTATAATGGTCGACAATTGGATAGTTTTCTTTATTATAAACTGATGCTAAATGACGCTCAGCCATTGCCATTCCGACTGCCATGGCGATTCCTTGTCCGAGTGGTCCGGTTGTAGCTTCAACACCTGGAGTATGGCCATATTCCGGATGTCCCGGAGTTTTGCTTCCCCATTGACGGAAGTTTTTAATATCATCCATTGTCACTCCGTAACCGGAAAGATGAAGCAGACTATAAAGAAGCATCGATCCATGTCCGGCGGAAAGAACAAATCGGTCTCGATTAAACCAATCTGGGTTCTTCGGATTATGATTCATAAAACGGGTCCAGAGGGTATAGGCCATCGGAGCTGTTCCCATTGGCATACCTGGATGCCCGGATTTTGCTTTTTCAATTGCATCAATCGACAATGTTCGAATTGTCGTAATTGCAAGCTGGTCTGTATGGTCAAACATGACTAGCACCCTTTCCAATTCATTTTCTTACATATTTATATTATATGTCTGTGAGCAATTATACAACAAAATGATATGGTTTGTGAAAAATTACTCAGATTTTCAAACTACCTGATTGAATTTCCCAATTTGAATACTTAAAAGTTGCCATTCGATTGAAACGAAAAAAGCTTCCCATCAACATGATGTTAAGGGAAGCAATAATTGGTTGTCAATGAAGCTTTTTCCTCATTTGGATATTTCTTAATTTCTTTGGTGTGACTTCTTGACCAGTTGAATCGAAAACCCGGACCTTTTCAATGGTTTCTTTCATAGAAGAACGAAATGCAGTTAAATATTCAGCGCGCAAACGAGATTGCTCTTTCGCTTCTTCTTGAGTTAATCCAACTGTTTTAGATTTTTTTGCCAGTTCATTGATTCTAGCAATCTTATCACTTGAAAGCATACCGTTGCTCCTTTTCATTTGATATCCCTATTTTAATGGAAATCATACTAGAAATAGAACAAAAAAACAAGAATTCAGTCTTGTTCATTCAACTGTTTCGATTCATTCTTCTGTCTGTCCATATATTCTTGGTAGCGGCGATGGACGGTTGCTTTTGAGACATCGTAGCCGAATCCTCTTAATGTAGCTGCAATTTCCGCAAATGTAAGATCGTTGTTGCGCAATCGAATGATTTCTTCTATTGGGAGTGTTTTGCGTTCTCTGCCTAAAGGATTTCCGGATCCTTTTAAATTCTTTTCAGGCCGATATCCCTTTTCAACTGCTCTTATCATTCCTCTTTTGATTTTTAGATTATGTATTTTTCGCTGATATTCTTCCACCATGCTTACGATTTTAAGAACCATCGAATCCGACTCTGAAAGCTGAAGTTCTCCTTTGTCAGATATGCTAAAAACTTTAGCCCCTTCTTTATAAATGCAATGCAAAAGAGCAATTTTGGCATTGCCTCTTCCAATTCTAGTTTCATCTTGAATCAATACTGCGCCAGCTTTTTTGTCTTTTAACATATCTAACATCTCCAGCACGCCGGGACGATCCAAATCATAACCGCTTGCTTGGTCACGAATAACAGCTGCCAGTTCAAATCCAAACTCTGAAGCGAGCCGTCGAAGTTCCTCTTCTTGCCTTTCCAATGATGTTTCCTGAGTTTCTTTTGTCGTGCTCACTCGGCAATAGATAATGGCCTTCGTGTTTCATCACTCCTCTTTATAAGCAACTTGATGTTTTTTATTCACGGCTGTAACCGGAATAATAATTTTATCACCTGGCTTAATGACAGGGCTGGCAAGATGATTCTTCTGTTCCACCCATTTGACAAATTCATTATAATCCATGTTGTGATGGTCCCCATATTTCATGGCGATCGACCATAACGAATCTCCTTCATGCACTACGATTTTCTGATAATTTGGCTCCTTTGTCATTTGACCGATGATAAATAAACCGGACAGAACGGAAACAATCACTAAAATGATGGCGAAACGGTAGTTTTTCCACACCCATTTTATCATAAAAATTACCTCCGAACGAATGTTTGTTCTTTTACGAAAAATTGTAATACGAACATTTGTTTGAGTCAACTCTTTTTTCGAACTTATGTTTGTATTCCAACTCTTGGCATGCTATAATACCTTTAACAGAAAGAGATACGGGGGGGCTGCCTTAAAATGACTAAGTTATCAAAGAGGCAACAAGAAATCCTTGATTTTATTAAGAACGAAGTGAAAACGAAAGGATATCCACCATCTGTGCGTGAAATTGGCGAAGCAGTAGGGCTAGCTTCCAGTTCGACTGTCCATGGCCATTTGGCGCGTCTTGAGAAAAAAGGGTTGATTAGAAGAGACCCTACAAAGCCTAGAGCGATTGAAATACTCGATGCCGAAGATGATATCATTCCGCGCCAAAATGTGATCAATGTACCAATTGTTGGAAAAGTAACAGCCGGGATTCCCATTACGGCCATTGAAAATATTGAAGAATATTTTCCTCTTCCAGAGAGGCTGGCACCCAGCGATGAACAGATATTTATGCTGGAAGTTATGGGTGACAGCATGATTGAAGCTGGAATTCTTGATGGAGACTACGTCATCGTCCGCCAACAGCAATCCGCACTAAATGGGGAAATTGTTGTCGCTATGACAGACGAAAATGAAGCCACTGTCAAAAGATTTTTTAAAGAAAAAGATTACATAAGGCTTCAGCCTGAAAACTCATCAATGGAACCAATCATTTTGCGTGATGTGAAAATTCTTGGAAAAGTGATTGGAATTTACAGAGAAATTCATTAATGGATGTATACCATAAACGGAAAAAGCTTGTCTTACTTTCTTATATATGTACAGTTGCAATACGTTATGACGCATTACGGAAAAAAGCGCTCATCGCCTGAAGATGAACGCTTTTTTCTTTGGTTCTATACTAAATGTTGGGGTTAAGAGACTTTTCAGGCAAAATAAAAGCACTTACGAAGATCTCCCTTTAAAATGATAGTTGGCGACTACATCAAAAAGGAGATTTCGTAAATGCATTCTCATTTTATCACAAAACTGCTTGGGTTAGAAGATGTTGAAATCACTCATGTAGAGGATCAAATCACTCACTTTGAAATCCATATTCAAACGCCTGTAAAAGTTCAAAAATGCCCCTGCTGTCAGAAGGAAACTTCCTCTGTCCATGATGATCGAATTCAAAAGATTCGTGATGTAAAGGTCTTTGAAAAATATTGTTTTCTCATCTTGAGAAAGCGCCGATACAGATGTAAGTCCTGTGGAAAACGGTTCTACGAACCCTATTCTTTTCTAGAGCGTTACCAGCGCCACACGAAACGACTCCTCCAAGCTCTTTTGGTTAAAGTGAGGGAGTATAACTTTAAGCAGGTTGCCAAGGAAACAGGACTTGGGCATTCCACCGTCATTCGGCTCTTTGACAAGTACTATTCCTATGACAATAAGGCCCTCCCGAAAGTTCTGGCCATTGATGAATTGAAAGGGACTTCTGAAACGGGCAAGTACCAATGTATCATTGGCGATCCTGTAAACCGAAGGGTTTACGATATCATTCCTAACAGGAATCTATCCACCCTAAAGGAATACTTCCGTACACTTCCAAGGGAGAAAGTACAGATGGTGGTCATGGATATGTGGGCAGCCCTACAAGACGCTCGCTTTGAAAAGTTTTGATAAACCGATTCTGGTGGTCGATCGATTCCATTATGTTCGGCATAATGTATGGGCATTGGAACGGGTAAGGAAGAGAGTCCAGAAAAACTTTCAAGAGAAGGATCGTAAATCCATGAAGAAGTTGCGTTATCTGCTTCATAAGCCACATGCCCATTTGAATGCAGATGAAATGGAACAGCTGAACTATTTCTTTTCACTGGCCCTTGACTTAAAGAAGGCCTATATCGTAAAAGAGACCTTCCATAAGTGGCTGAAGGAAAGTGACAAAACAAACGCCAAAAGAAACCTTGAGCACCTCTATAAGGTCATAGAGGAATCGGGACTCGAAGAATATCAATACATGAAAAGAACATTCAAAAACTGGGAAAAGGAGATCTTAAATTCCTTTCTCTTCCCTTACACGAATGGATTTATTGAGGGGATCAACAACAAGATAAAAGTCATCAAACGAATGTCATATGGCATTCGGAACTTTAAGAGACTAAGAAATAAAGCTTTATGTTCACTCATCTAGTCAACTACAAAAAAAGGGGCACTTCGATAAGTGTACCCCAACAATTGACATAGAGCCATAGTTTAAAAAGGACAAAATCTAGAGTCCACCCACAGCATGAAAAACCCGGGCCTTTATGGCAGACCCGGGAAATGTTAGTATGAAGCATCCGCAAAAATAGGTTTTCATCTTAAAATACTAACTTCCCCACGCTGGTATGAACCAGATCAGGTCCTGAGGGTTAAGAAACTTCATCGTGTTTCTTTCTCAGCCCAACTCATTGGACACCCCTAGTTTGAATTCCATATTCACTTACAAAAAAGAATATATACGAAACTATAAAATTTGTAAAGAATAATTTGAAATTTTTTTCGTTTCATTCGAGATTGAAAATACAACAAGATTTAGACTTTTATCCTGCTCCATTTCGCGTTAAAAATAGGCCTTTTGGACTGGATTATTCTTAAATGGATCCCATTTTGTTAAGAAAATGTAAAGATTTGATTATACATAGTAATATTTTCCTTTGATTGTTATAATTTTCATGACAAAAAAATGTCAGTACCATATAAGTAAAATTGCGAAATTCTCTCAAAACCACACTCAAAATATTTTGAGCGTCCAAGAAGATGCCGATCATTTATCAGACATGTCTGTTCAATTAACAAGTTTGGTTTTTAAATTTAAAGTGAACTAAAATTTCCTAACAAAAAAAGGTATGGAAAGAGCCCTTCTTTATGTTTGAAGGGCTCTTAATGTCTTATCCCTCATTTCAACCATCATATTTTCAAAACAGTCTCTTCAAATTAAAAAAGTAATACAACTAAATGATTCCATCTTTATTGTAAGCAGGTTTCAAAGCTACGAGAGTATAATGGAACTTACTAGAAACTGAAAAGTTGGTTATGGTTTAATCTTCTGTTTTTTCGTTCCATATTTCAGATAAAATCTCATAGGAACGCAGTCGTGCTGAATGATCATATATGTGAGATACCACCATTAATTCATTCACTTGTGTTTTATCTAAAAATTCTTGGAGTTCTTCTTTTACCGTCTTTTTCGATCCAACAAAAGTATAATACACTTGATGGCGGACGGCTTCTTTTTCAAATTCATTCCACATTCCATCCATACTTTCAACAGGCGGTTGCAAAGGCTTGGAAGTCCCGCGTGTCACACCTAAGAAGAATTGATATAAAGAGGTGGCTAGACGTTTCGCTTCTTCATCCGTGTCTGCAGCGATCACGTTCACACATGCTAACGCATACGGTTCTTTTAGATTTTCAGATGGTTGAAATCGATCTCGATATATCTTGAGAGCGTCGAAAATATGCGTTGGAGCGAAATGACTCGCGAAAGCAAAAGGCAAACCGAGCAAAGCCGCAAGCTGAGCGCTGTAAGTACTTGAACCAAGCAACCAAATAGGAACATTTAAGCCTTCGCCAGGAATCGCTCGAACATAAGATTTGCGATTACTTTTAGACGAAAAATAATGGAGTAATTCCTGTACATTTTTTGGAAACTCCGAATCAGATCCTTTTAAATGACGTCTTAACGCCATCGCCGTCATTTGATCTGTTCCGGGTGCGCGGCCTAATCCTAAATCAATTCGTCCGGGATACAAAGACTCTAATGTGCCAAATTGCTCAGCAACGACAAGAGGAGCGTGATTTGGCAGCATGACTCCTCCAGATCCTACTCTAATTGTAGATGTACCTCCCGCAATGTAACCGATTAAGACAGAAGTAGCGGAACTTGCAATCCCTTCCATATTATGATGTTCTGCCAGCCAATAACGCTTAAATCCCCATTGTTCCACATGCTGAGCAAGATCTAAACTATTCCGAAAAGAATCAGCTGGTGTTTTCCCCGATAGTACCGGAGCTAAGTCCAAAACAGAAATTTCAATGTCATGCAATCTTTTTTTGTTCGTTTTCATATCCATACCCGTTTTCCTCTCATAAAAATTCTATATATCTATATATTTAGATATACTAATTATAATGATATAGGCAAAATTTTTTTGCCTATAAGTCCTTATCCAATTGTTCAATAAATTCCCGAACCATTTTTTCATTGCGTCGGTAATACGTCCATTTTCCAATCCGCTTTGACTCCAAAAGCCCTGCTTTCTGCATCATCAACAAATAATTTGAAACGACAGATTGAGCCAAGCCAGCCTTTTCTTGTATATCTCCTACACAAACTCCCCCTTTAAAATCGTCATGATTCGGTACATGCAAATGAGGGCCAAAATGTTGTTCAGGATGTTTTAACCATTTTAAAATATTATATCTTGTTTCATTGGAAAGAGCTTTTAACATCATCATGGTATCCATAGTTTTATTATAACCATATTTTTCGAGATATCAAATCACCTACTGCTTATGAGTCAGTCAAGACTTTGTGGGAATTTTTTTGGTTCGCTGAAAATAGATGTAAGTCATAGGTTAGCGAACCATTTTTTTGAATTTCATCCGTAAGCGCTTTCGGACTCTCATCCCTTGCCATGACAGACGAATATGTATACCTTTTTTTACCATCCCTTGAATTCAGACAGGGCATGATAGATCGGAGTCCCGGACGATTGCTGTAAATATGGCACGTTATTCCGCGTTACCTCTGGAAGAAGACGGCGGATGCGTTGTTTCGCCTTGTTCACGATCGTCTGTTTGGTAGATGCCGTTTCCTCCGCCGGATGCGACGATTCTTCTCCTAAACGATGTCCGAAAAGACGAATCCCATCCATCCGGGCAATCATTGCCTTGAAAAACGCCCTGAGTCCCTTGTCTGTCCAACTGCGGCGGTATTTCACCCGATACGCCAGCTGGCTCATCACGCTTTCAGCCCTCCCCATCGGATACATGCCCGTTGTGTCCACTCCTTGCTCCTTCAGCCATTCCCGGTAATCACGGATGCATCCCGGCATCGATTCGATCCGGTGGATCAAGGCAGCCAGCTGTTGTTCTTTCGCTTCGTCCCCCAGCGTGCCGAGGGCGCTGTTCAGTTCCACAAGCAGCTTCTCTTCATCCTGCTTCGCCAGCTTTTGCCGAATCGCCTGCCACCGTGGATGGCCCGAGAGGCATTGGCGCAACTCACGCGCCACGTGGAATCGATCCAATTGGAAGCAGACCCGTCCTTTGAAATACTCCCGGCACGCGGTAATCCATGGAGCGCCGTCCCCGTTGATGACAAGAAGATCCCGACACGGATCATAGGCATATTCGTTCATCAAAAATTCCTCGAAGCCTTCCCACACCTCCCCCTTGCCTTCATGGACGTAATGGCGCTGATTCACGAATTCGATCCGTGAGCCGTTGCGCTTCCATCCTTCGTGAACGGTCAGGATTTTGTCTTCCTTGGCCCGTTTTCCCTTCCCTTGGAGAGAGACAAACAGTCCATCGGCCTCCACAAACAGCACCCGTCCATATCGCTGGTCAACCGGGCAGTGCAGCGGAACTTCAGCCTCGAGCACCAACTGGCGGATCGTCTCATGGCTCATCACCGGATACCCGACCATCTGGGCAAGCGTATGAGCCGCTTTGCGATAGGAAGAGCACTCCACAGCCAATCCCATCGCCGTTTCTTCTAGACAAGGGCTGATTGACTGCGATCCATCAAACGCTAAAAAGGAATCAAGCAAAAACGTGTAACGGTTTTGTTCTCGGTCTAAATAGTAGTTTCGCTCAAAGGTAACTTCGCCAAACAAGGTTTGAATCGTGGTGCGTCGTTTGTCTTTCAAGTGGTACCGGCGCTTGTCCCGGGTTTCCGCCAATTGTCGGTCGATGTCCTCCAACAGAGCCGTAAACAGCTCGGTGAAGGCGTTTTGCAAGGCTCGAAACAAATCAAGTTCGATCTCTTTCCATGTCAACGAATTTGTGGTAAGATGTTGTTGAATATTCATGGGACTCTCTCCTCCTGTTTGATGGTGTGAACAATGATCATCTTACCAGGGAGAGAGTCCTTTTTTCATGTTTCCTGCTTGGGATCCTACCGCACTTTGCTTGGTGGCCCCGATGAGGGGGATTGCGAACCTACGTTCCCAACCCCCTCATCGGGGAATTCTAAGAATTTCTCCCACAAACATTTTACTCACACTCGTCACGATGGAAATGGCAAAAGGGGTATGAGTATGTTCACGAAAAAGCGAACTTTTCTGAACAAAACAGGCTATTTAAGAATATAAGGATGAATATGAGTGCTGTGTATTTATCATATCTTGAAGAATTTTATGATCAGCAATCATTCAAAAATTGACAAAACAGTGCTTTGAGGTCAATCCACCCGTTTTTTATAATGAGGGATATCCTGCCAAACAGGAAAAAAACTCCAAATATCTCCATTTATAGTAAAATACAAAAACACTGATGATGGCTCATTGTCATATCAAGATAAAGCCTTAAGGTTTCATCTCCTCATTGCACTATCTTTCCTTCAATCCGATGATTGGCATCATTTCACTTCTTCCTATTTTATCCAACGATATATTGATGAATTCCTCTATCGGCATATTAGCACCACTATGCTCGAAGCTCCCTTTCTCTTATACTGGATCTTCAGCAACAATTGACTTATTGTGATAATTCTCATAAATGGTTAAACAACTAGTACAACCAAACACCCTCTTTCATATACTGCTACTGTCAAACAAATCAAAAACGGAGGTATTAAAATGCACGCACACAAAAAATGGGGCCACCACCCTTCTTTTGGATGTCCCCCGGTATTCTGTCCGCCACAAGTGTATCCAACTATGTACGATCTACCATTAGTCTCGCCGCCACAGCAATACGTAAAAACCAATTTAACCAATACTGTAGTACCACATATTCACCCATCTCATACCACTAATGTTAACAAGCATATGATTACTCATGAGCATTATTTCCCACACACTGAATCTGTAGTAAATGAATGCTGCGAACAACATGTGATGTGTGGAGTACCGCATGATCCTTGTTGTCCGAGACCATTTGGCTTTTAACTTTCAAAGCCCCACATACGGGGCTTTACTTTTTCCTTAACAGGCTCCGTATGGATATCAATTAAATCTTATCTAACGGAATCAGTCTGATTAATCCGAAACTGTTCAACATGGGTATCCATCAAAACTTAATAAAGCAATCTCCATAAATAAAAAGTGGCATAAGCTTCCCAATTTTTCCATCTTGAAAATAACTTTAAGATTTCTGCTTTAGAAGGTTTATTCTCGAAACCAAGAAGATGTTTCATAGCATTGTGCAGACCGACATCATCAATGGGTAAAGCACTGGGCATTCTCAGACAAAACATTAAAGTATAGTTTGCCGTCCACGGTCCTATTCCCCGAATTTTGACTAAGGCTTTTTCCGCTTCCTTATAGTCTCCCGTGCCTATCAATCGCTCTTTCGTTAATTTTCCTTCCGCCATGAGTCGAGCGACTCCAATGAGATATTCACCTTTTCTGGCAGACATTTGTAATTCGGTTAAATCGTTGATCGTCAATTCCGCGACGACTTGAGGAGATGGAAAGATCCAATATGGTTCTCCATTCCAGTTTACGTGCCGACCAAAGGTTTCCACGAAACGCCTTTTTAAAGTACGCGCAAAACTTAGATTGATTTGCTGTCCGATAATCCCCCAACAGATAGCCTCAAATAAATCGGGAATTCCGATGAGACGAAGTCCATAAAATTGGCTGGTGACTTTTTGCAGTAACGGATCATTTTCCGCTAAACGGTAAAATGGGCGTAAATCGGTCTCCAAATCAAACCATTCTCTTACGAATCGTGCTGCCGCTGCCCGGACCCATTTATGAGAAGGAATGGTGTGACCAACAAAACGTATGATAAGAGAATCATCATGGTCCGTACTAATTTCCATTAATACTGTTTCCTGCTCGATCGGAACCGCTTTGTAAATTCTATTGTCTTTGATACGATACATACTTTCGTTTGGAGCGATAGACAAATATTTCATGTTTTCGGCAAAGCTGAATTCTTTCGGCACCATCAACCTGATTTCATCCTTGTGATCTTCCCAGGAACCATGCGGAAGATGAGAACAACATGTTTTACAAGGACGATAGCCGGCTTGCTCTGCTTCTATTCTAGACGCAAATCGAATGATGTTTTCTGTCTTTTTATTCTCTTCGCACCAGGGGAAACAATAAATCTTCGTTGTTTTGTCGCCCACAAAATAAGCGGCATCCCACTCATGATTAAACAAACTGTTTTTCATATAAATCTCCCACTCCTATATAACAATACAATCTTAGTTTTAACATAAAATGACTTAAAGTCATTTTGAAATCTTGCTTTTCTATTCGTGGAGACATACTTGATATCTTCATCCAGTGTATACTGAAAATGGAGGGAATCCAAATGAAGAATCAAAAACAAAAAGAATACGAGATGATACAATTCATCTCGCAAAACGATCATGAAGTAAAACCGGTTATGGAAAATATGACGGACGAAATTTGGCAAGCAATTATAATGAATAAATCGTCCTACGACGATCAATTTTTGTATGGTGTAAAAACAACCGGCATTTTTTGCCGCCCTTCTTGCAAATCCCGCCCCCCTAAAAAGGAAAACGTACGCGTCTTTCAAAATGCCAAGCAAGCTCTATCGGAAAACTATCGTCCATGCAAACGATGCAAACCGACCGAACAACGACTGCCGGATGAAGATTGGGTGGCACAAATCACCCATTTTATAGACACGAATTTCAGTAAAACTTTAACGCTTGAAATATTGGCGAATTTTTGTCACGGCAGTCCTTACCATTTGCACCGTACTTTTAAAAGAATCAAAGGGTTGACACCGGCCGAATATATCCGGCAAACGAGAATATCTAAAGCTATTCAGTATTTGACTCATACCGATAAAAGTATGACAGAAATTTCCTTTGAAGTAGGCATTCCGAATGTATCCTACTTTATCACGTTGTTTAAGAAGGAAACAGGATATACCCCCGCAGAATATCGTCAATTACATCGTTGTGGAGATGAAAGACAATGAATACAAATAATGATCTATTCGTTTATTGGACTTTGTTTGATAATAAACAATGGAAAATGCATATAGCAGCGACAACAAATGGACTTTGTTATATCGGCTCTCCAAATGGATCACTTGCCGATTTATCCCGTTGGCTGAAGAAGCGCTTACCGAACAGCGTATTGGTGCAAGATGATCAGAAATTGCAGCCGTATATCGACGAATTATCCCAGTATTTTGAAGGCCAGCGCCAAACTTTTACGGTACCCGTTGATTTATACGGCACCCCGTTTCAATTATCCGTATGGAACGCATTGTGCGAAATTCCATACGGACAGACAAAATCTTACTCCGAAATTGCGGATTATCTTCAAAAACCGACTTCGATTCGTGCTGTTGGAACCGCTATTGGCGCCAATCCAGTATTAATAGTGGTGCCTTGTCATCGGGTGATCGGCAAAAATGGAACTCTTACAGGCTACCGAGGCGGTCTGGAGATGAAAAAACAACTGCTGGAGCTGGAAAATAAAAATGCCCTTTTCGATGGAAAGTTCTTGCATGTGTAATAGAATTTTGATCACATTGCCTCTTTCGGCTGCAATTCAGTGCAACAATCGTTGGACAAGTAAGTCATCCTTTGTTCGGAAATTGATTAGACAAAGATTCGTAGCATGAAATCATCAATATGTATGATCAAGAATCTTTCTTTCGCATTATGATGGACGATTCATAATATCGATTTGGAAGAGGAAAAATACTTTATTTGCAATCACCTCTTCCTCCGACTTTATTAAAGTTTATTTCTTTATATCAAGAAAGCACTTTTCACAAAATATTTTCCCTTCGTTTTGTAAAAATGCTTTAATTTCAACCATCCCTCTTCTTTCAGGATAACGCATTTTCACATAAACCTCTTCATTGCCATGAATTTCTTTTCCACATTTTGAACATTTCGATATTACCTTAAACATCATAATTCCTCCTATTCTCTATCAGTCATTTATTCTAAATATTCGTTACTTTGACAATCGCTTTAAGGAAGAGTATCACTGTATCAACCATGATACCGCAGACTACAAATACTCATAGCAGCTTCGACAAAAGTCAAAAAATGAACGGCTAAAAATACACATGCTTTTTAGCAGTGCTCGTGTTTCAAACATCTTTTGAAAAGTTGACTTTTGTTCTTCAAAAAAGCGCTACAACGAAGCCGGAATACCTCTTCAACTGCACATATTTAGTGTCATCATCCTTTCACCTTCCTTGAAATCCATTATTTGAATGTACAATTTTGTAGATACCTCGATCATGTCAAAAAAAATCAAAAGGATAAGATCATAAGCGAAAATGTACGTACGATTTTAACTAAATTCATACATTCATTGAAGAATAAAAAATCATCCATTTTTAACTACGAAGTAGGTTTACCAAAGGAGGATTGTTCGATGATCCTTCCTTCCATAAAAGCTAATTAATTTAAATCCCAATAAAACCATCTACAGTGTCCATCTGTATCCCCAATCGTTACTTTGTGTTCTACTCCATCAATAAAATAGTCTAGATGAAGTTTTCTATCCCACATATTGTTATATACATGAAATACCTCTCTTGTACTTCCTATCATTTTAATTTTTTCAATTAGTTCATATTTCAAATCTTCTGATATTTGATTCGCGACGTGGGTATGGAAAATACATATTGCAGTATCTTTTGGCACTTGCTTTGCGACATCTAAAAGTAAAGCTACTCCATCCCCTTCGATAAGTTTCACAGGATTTTCATTAAAATGGCTAGCTGCACTTTCAAAAAGCAGTAATCTTTCTTGATGTTCAGGCCAAATAAGAGATTTTAACCATAAATAGTCTTCTCGATCACCCAGATCACTTATATGTAAATCTAATCCAACTTTCGATGCTACTGGAGGACTCTCATGAAATAACAAAGGAGTATTGCCCCCTTTTATTTCAGATGTTATATGAACATTTGAAAGTTTATTTCCATAAACTTCATAGTTTCCGTATGAATAACAATACTGGTCCCATAAAAGTTGCAGACCTGCACTCGTTCCGATTTCAATTAAAGATAAAGGTTTCTTCGCTTTATTATATACATAGCAAAAAGTTGGATAAAGGTAAGCACAACGCCTTACTTCGTTAGTCTGTACTAACTTACTTTTAAGGATTGAAATAATTTCATTTCTATAAATTTGACAAAAATCCTTGAAATGAATAAAAACTTCCTCTAATTCTTTTGGATTTTGAACAATACTTGCATAGTATTCTTTCAAAGCATGTTTTTTTCCTTTCAACAATAGGTAATGAACAGCACCTAAAAATAAATTCGGAACTGGTTGTCCATCCCTGGCAAACGCACATAATTCCAGCAATTCATCATCTTTAGCAATTTGTCGAGACAAAAATTCATATAACCGACTTGAACCTTCGCATTCATAATCAGCAAAATTTTTAAACATTTCAGAAATTAAAAATTTATCCAAAATAAACACCCCTAGGTTCTAAATATTTTAAAATAAGAGTTTTTCCATCGTTGAAAACAGAATGGTCTTCGTACTGTTTTCCAAAGTGGATTCTCACCAAAGACGGTCCAAAGTATATAGCTTCCCCTTTCTGAACAATTTCAATTTTATTGATTTTACTGGGGGAATAGCTGGTTTCAAGAGCCTTTTCTTTATAGAATAGGTTGTAGGCAAAATCGCCGATCATAAAAACGGGAATACTCATCAGGATCAAAAACCATATTAAACACCCAACTAATGCCCTTTTCTTCATACGTTTAATCTCTTGTTCTATATCCATAAGAAAACAGTCCTTGCAAAATTCAAAGTATCTGATACAAGACTATCATAAGAAACAAAAAAGATAAAAATTTTTAAATTTTCAGGTTTATTATCTGTACCTTCCCCATTTGTTTCTTGCAGGAAATGAAAAACTTTTATGCCTTGCCTTAAACATGCCTTATAGAATGCATCTCCTAATCGATGTATGATACGATTTTCCAAAATATGTGCAATGGTTCCGATCTGCAAACACTACACCTTAACGTGTCGTATATGCCTGTAATAACGCGAGTGAACTTTTTTACACCAAAGGCAGCTTGAATCTTTGATTTGGATTTGCGCCTACCTTACTAACCAAAAAGAGCATTACGATCATTCCGGAATAAGCAGTCAATAAAACATTCCCTTCTTATTTTTTATATTCATCATAAAGGCCATTCTTTTTTGCAAATTTCTCTGCCTTTTATCCCATAATAAAGTTAAATCACCATAGAAAAAGGAGGATATGTGTGAAAATCCGTACATTTTTATTGCCTTTTATTTTTTTGTCCTCCATTGTTTTCCCGTCTTTCGGAAAAACCGCAACATCGTCTCTGTATGTCCACTACATAGACGTTGGACAGGGCGACAGTATTTATATCAAAACCTCAGACGGGGAAGATATTTTAATTGACGGCGGCAATAATGACAAAGGCGATGATGTCGTAGCATATCTCCAACAACAACATGTCGACGATATCGAGATTATGATCGCGACTCATCCGGACGTTGATCACATTGGGGGATTGGACACTGTCTTAAAATCCTTTAAAGTAGAACAAGTATACGCTCCAAGAGTTTCTCACACGACTCAATCGTATTTAGATTTTTTGAACGCCGTAAAAAATGAAGGATTAACCATTCAAACCGCCCAAAAAGGGACTGCTCTTGGTTTAAATGATGTTTCCGCCATATTCGT
Source organism: Bacillus smithii (assembly GCF_001050115.1). Classification (NCBI taxonomy): domain Bacteria; kingdom Bacillati; phylum Bacillota; class Bacilli; order Caryophanales; family Bacillaceae; genus Bacillus; species Bacillus smithii. The sequence continues at coordinate 1,737,369 of NZ_CP012024.1, forward strand.
AGGCCCGGTTAAATCCTACAGCACAGACGATACAAACGACTGGAGCGCTGTTCTTAAACTAACATATGGAAAAAGATCTTTCCTGTTTACGGGGGACGTCGAAACAACTGCGGAATCTGATATGATCGCTTCTAAGCAAAATTTGAGAGCTGACGTGATCAAGATTGGACATCATGGGGCGAAAACATCTACAAGTGAAGCATTCTTGAATGGAGTAAAGCCAACCTATGCCGTTATCAGCGTTGGAAAAGAAAATACGTATGGGCATCCAACCGCTGAAGTAATAAATCGCTTAAAAATCCACAAAATCAATATTTTTCGAACGGATCAGCAAGGTACGATTATAGCCAAAACGGATGGAACCCATTTATCTTTTAACGTTAGACCGATAACAAGTAATAGCAACATTGCTCACTAAGCCCCATCTCCCCCATCGTATCATTTAATAGCTAGTGTGAATATTTATTAACAGAACAAGCATGGTCGTACAACATCACAATTTACCGGTCATTTAGAGAAGAGAAGCACGTCTTGCACTCCCAGACCCAATAAAGAGGATGTGACCATAAAAGTGGAGTATATTATTGATTATTTTGAAGGCGGTTTAGCAGTTTGCGAAACTAAAGACGGAAAAAGGGTAACGATAGAAAAAAGCAAGCTTCCTAAGAATTGTAAAGTTGGTGATGTGATGAAATTAGAAAATGGCCGTTTTCGTCTGGACAAAAAAGAAACGGAAAGACAAAGAAAAGAAATAGAAAATTTAATGAAAGGATTGTTTAAGGATTAAAAGGCCAAAAGCCCCTCTCAGCAGGGGCTTTTAAACGCATAGCTCGCTGAAAAGTTAGGTGTTACTTTATGATATCGTTCAAAATAAAAGTAATGAACATCCTCTAATGGTTAAAGAAAAGAGAATATTTTGCTTCCGGTCGAACGGTTGATGATCTCTTTCATGATGGTTTGAAGATTATCGTTGGCGTTTAAAACTCCCAACAGAATGGTTGAAAACAAAAAATTCCCGCCTAAACAACAAGATTGCTTTCATTTCATCTTCTAACCGAATAAAGCTTCTTTATTTAGATGTTTTTTCTGGTGAAACACTTCTTACTTCATTAAATGCACAAGAAAAAAGGACAACAAAAAATGCTTTACGTCCTACTCTGTATCTAGCAGTTGCTGGTAGAACATTGATTTTTATTTTTGGCCATGTTAAATTTTTACTATAGATATGTTTATCAATCAATAGACCGCTTATTTACTGGTTCCATTGTTGTGATACGACGAGTCATTCCATCATTGTACTTTTAGGTTCTTTCCTGTAAAGTTCACAAGCATTGAACGTATTTGTCTACGTAGGAGACAAATACGTTCTAGTAGCCGCTCGCATCGGGATAGGTCACTAATGCTGATATCATTTTTCGCAAAATTCCATTATTTCCGAAAGGATTTGAATAGTATGTTGTCAAAAAATAAAATGGTCATTGAATTGGATGAAAGATATTTTAATCAGGAAGAATTAAGCAACGCTGTCGTCCAACATCTAATTAGCAAAGGAAACAGCTGTGAAAAAATCGATCATTACACCATTATTTTAAATAACAAAAAGTACACACTGACTGAAAAGACTATCAATATAGGTGTGCCGCTTCAACGGGTGATATTAAAGGAAACGAAATAACAAATTCACTTTATTATGATTATTTTTGGTGCCTATTGTCGCTATTTGCGGGAAAGTCCATTTAAAAAACAGTATGAGCCCTTCTCAATGGTATATCTGGATAAATGATAAGAATTTTATATAAGATATTGAATGAAAAAGGCATTAAGTATATAATAATTTTCAGCTGAATAGGCGATGGAGTTCGCCGTATAACCGTCCATGCGACTAATGACTCCTACCAGTAATGCACATTTGCTGGTAGGAGTCTATTTTTTATGACAACAATAAAGTTGAGGAGGCTGATAGGATGAACTTATTGGCAATTGGAATAGGAGGATTCTTTGGTGCGATACTCCGTTATTCAGTAGGAAAATGGATTCCTGCAACCAACGGGTTTCCAGTTGGCACTTTGCTGATTAATCTTGCAGGATGCTTATTCCTTGCTTGGTTTTTCACTATAACTGCGAAACGATGGATGATAAACCCGCAATTAAAGCTGGCCATAGGAACTGGTTTCACGGGGGCATTCACGACATTTTCAACTTTCTCCGTCGAAACGCTCAATCTTATAGAACATCAACAATTTTTCATCGCTCTTATTTACCTTCTTTTGAGTGTTGGCGGCGGCATTGGATTCGCGATCATTGGGGCTAAATTGGCTACCTTCAATATTCAGCAATCGAAAGGGGGAGCAGAAGAATGATTTGGGTAGGCATCGGAGGAATATTTGGAGCCATTTCGCGGTATCTTCTAGGGAAATGGATTACCGGCAAAACATCTTCTGTCTTTCCATTTGGCACTTGGTTTATCAACCTAACGGGTTCATTCATGCTTGGTATTCTTGCAGTTCTGCATTCAAATAAAATCATACCTGAATGGTCATGGCTTTTAATTGGCATTGGTTTTATTGGAGCCTACACAACCTTTTCAACATTCGGATATGAAACGATCCAAATGTTGCAGAAAAAAGATGCGAGGAACGCAATCATTTATGTTTCGACGTCAGTGCTATTAGGGGTTCTTTTCGCTTGGATCGGAGAATTAATGGCAGCTGCACTTGCCTAGCGTTGGAGTATCAATAAAATACATCACGAATGTTTCGCTATTGGGTTTGACGAAAAATTTGGTACCGGATAAAGCTTGGCAAAATGCCAAGCTTTATTGTTTTAAACTCGTAATTTCTCAAAGGATTTAGCAAAACCGATGTCATGTTCGATGTTAAACCTCAAAAGCGAATCGAGTGTAAAAGGATGCTCGACACTGGTTTTTCATGTTAAAAGATTTTCATTATCTTCATCGGCCATTGTTTATTCACGCGGTTCCGGATCTTTTCTAAACAACCTAGTTTAGAATGAATGCGAATAAAAGTAATTGGAATAATTTTTAAAATAAAAACAGACTAAATGTAAAGATTCCAAAATGAGTGAAGGATGTGATGGGTTTTGCGACTAGCAAATAAATCTGGAAGTCTTACCTATTTAGGATATACTGCAATTATTTTAACAACGGTCTACACTGTAATCATTACAATATTAGGGTTAAATACAATGCAAAAGGTTAAATATATTTATAAATCAACTAAGATGAGAAACAGAGGGTAACGAAATCTTCTCAACCTCTCTATAGTATAGTTTAAGTTGAGCGGACTTACCAAAAACAGGACGAAAAGGGAGTCAGTCAAGACTTTGTGGGAATTTTTTTGGTTCGCTGAAAATAGATGTAAGTCATAGGTTAGCGAACCATTTTTTTGAATTTCATCCGTAAGCGCTTTCGGACTCTCATCCCTTGCCATGACAGACGAATATGTATACCTTTTTTTACCATCCCTTGAATTCAGACAGGGCATGATAGATCGGAGTCCCGGACGATTGCTGTAAATATGGCACGTTATTCCGCGTTACCTCTGGAAGAAGACGGCGGATGCGTTGTTTCGCCTTGTTCACGATCGTCTGTTTGGTAGATGCCGTTTCCTCCGCCGGATGCGACGATTCTTCTCCTAAACGATGTCCGAAAAGACGAATCCCATCCATCCGGGCAATCATTGCCTTGAAAAACGCCCTGAGTCCCTTGTCTGTCCAACTGCGGCGGTATTTCACCCGATACGCCAGCTGGCTCATCACGCTTTCAGCCCTCCCCATCGGATACATGCCCGTTGTGTCCACTCCTTGCTCCTTCAGCCATTCCCGGTAATCACGGATGCATCCCGGCATCGATTCGATCCGGTGGATCAAGGCAGCCAGCTGTTGTTCTTTCGCTTCGTCCCCCAGCGTGCCGAGGGCGCTGTTCAGTTCCACAAGCAGCTTCTCTTCATCCTGCTTCGCCAGCTTTTGCCGAATCGCCTGCCACCGTGGATGGCCCGAGAGGCATTGGCGCAACTCACGCGCCACGTGGAATCGATCCAATTGGAAGCAGACCCGTCCTTTGAAATACTCCCGGCACGCGGTAATCCATGGAGCGCCGTCCCCGTTGATGACAAGAAGATCCCGACACGGATCATAGGCATATTCGTTCATCAAAAATTCCTCGAAGCCTTCCCACACCTCCCCCTTGCCTTCATGGACGTAATGGCGCTGATTCACGAATTCGATCCGTGAGCCGTTGCGCTTCCATCCTTCGTGAACGGTCAGGATTTTGTCTTCCTTGGCCCGTTTTCCCTTCCCTTGGAGAGAGACAAACAGTCCATCGGCCTCCACAAACAGCACCCGTCCATATCGCTGGTCAACCGGGCAGTGCAGCGGAACTTCAGCCTCGAGCACCAACTGGCGGATCGTCTCATGGCTCATCACCGGATACCCGACCATCTGGGCAAGCGTATGAGCCGCTTTGCGATAGGAAGAGCACTCCACAGCCAATCCCATCGCCGTTTCTTCTAGACAAGGGCTGATTGACTGCGATCCATCAAACGCTAAAAAGGAATCAAGCAAAAACGTGTAACGGTTTTGTTCTCGGTCTAAATAGTAGTTTCGCTCAAAGGTAACTTCGCCAAACAAGGTTTGAATCGTGGTGCGTCGTTTGTCTTTCAAGTGGTACCGGCGCTTGTCCCGGGTTTCCGCCAATTGTCGGTCGATGTCCTCCAACAGAGCCGTAAACAGCTCGGTGAAGGCGTTTTGCAAGGCTCGAAACAAATCAAGTTCGATCTCTTTCCATGTCAACGAATTTGTGGTAAGATGTTGTTGAATATTCATGGGACTCTCTCCTCCTGTTTGATGGTGTGAACAATGATCATCTTACCAGGGAGAGAGTCCTTTTTTCATGTTTCCTGCTTGGGATCCTACCGCACTTTGCTTGGTGGCCCCGATGAGGGGGATTGCGAACCTACGTTCCCAACCCCCTCATCGGGGAATTCTAAGAATTTCTCCCACAAACATTTTACTCACACACGAAAAGGAAATAACTTATATGTGTAAAACCATCTCGTCTGTTCCTTTAAAACCTAATGATTCATATAGCTTTCTGGCGTTATCACTTGCTAGTAATCGAATGGTTTTTATTTCCTGTTCCGTTAACCATTTTATCACAGAATTGGTCAATATCCTTGCATACCCTTTCTTTCTTAAATCGGGTTCTACCTATACATCGCCAATAAAACCATACTTGCGTTCTTTAAAAAAGCAATATGGTATATCTTCTTTTATAAAGGCACCAGCACAAGCAATTACCTTATATCGTTTTTTATGATAAAATGTTTGGCTTTACCAGATTTATAAAACTCTTTGTAAGTCTTTTCGACTTCTTGAATAAAAACCATCTAAGAGCATATGTTCCATCCCAACTTCTCTAAACATTTTTAATTTCAGTAAAGTAATGGCAGGTATATCGTCTATTGTTGCAGCTTTTATCATCGTCTAATCCTCCAACAATTGCAATTACCCATTGTAAAATTCCATCTTTAACTGCCCGTCCATTATATTGCCTTGCACGTGATCATACAGCTGCTCTTTTGATACCCCGAACCATTGGAAGACGCTATCTAACGTTTTCCATGAAGAAAGTTATTTTTTTATTCTTTATTCATTTTTCGATTAAAAACTACTCTTGACCAAAAATAAACAGCACAACCTATCAATAAAATAGTCATTTGCCATCCAGAGTCGCCATTGGTAAAAAAACTGTATAATGACCAAATCAACAGTGCAACGGTATAAAAAATAAACCCATATTTCGCAGACTGATCGCTCTGATATTTTTCCATTTCATCGGCTTTTCGCCACTTCATTTATTCTCCTCCTCGTAAAAAAATAATTTTTCAAGTTGTGTATTTAGATGTATGGATAACTTAAACGCTAATGATAATGAAGGGTCATATTTATTATTTTCGATGGCATTTATGGTTTGTCTTGTTACACCACATTTATTTGCAAGTTCTTCTTGTGAAAGGTTCATACTTTTTCGTACATTTCTAATGTTATTTTTCAATTCACCCACCTAAACTTCTTAAAATGTAAAAAATGTTTTACATTTATTATACGAAAAGAGAATGAATTGTCAAATTATTTTTACATTTCATCCGACAACATAGTCATGTAAGATCCCATAGTCCTTCATCTGTAGATTACAACGAACAATCATCCTATAGTTTCATTGTTAAATTCGATCTTTTACTCTTATCTCTTTTCGCCCAAAAAATCCTTAAAATAAAGAGCTTTAATAAATGACTAAAATTTGCTGAAAAGAGTAAAATATTCTGATTTTCTCGTTGGAATCATAAAATTTATTTTTTCCGCAATCATACAAAGGATTCCATAAAGAAACCCCTCTCGAATGAGAAGGGCTTTTTGTAATCATAAAAAGCTGAGAAATACCGCCATATTCATGATTTTTTAAACTTTCCTGAACAAGCATAATTGTTGTTGAGTTTTCTCACCCTTTAGTTAAAGAAAGCTTTTTACTGTAAACAAGCTCAAGTTATTGTTTATTCTGTTTAAATGCCTCAAGTAACAAAACTATAGTTGATAATACTATAGTTCCTGCAAAGAAGACTAGCTGTAGCTTTTCAGGTATATCTGGTAATTTGATATAAGACAAAACTAGTTTTAAAAGAGCATTCCTGTAATGAGGAAATTTGAGGTTTGATAAAAAAAAGTCCCCTTGGTATAGTACAGGGTGTCAATGCGCGTTGACCCCGAATTTCAATAAACCAAGGAGGACTCAAAATGAATTATACACAAAATCAAAAAATCTCTCAAATTACACCATCAACTCTCATTGTAGGTATTGATGTAGCTAAAGAAAAGCACGTTGCCCGTTTTCAAGATGACCGAGGCTTAGAATTTGGCAAGAGATTGATCTTTGAAAATCGTATACACGGCTTTCAAACCTTATTAGATTGGGTTAATCATATTCAAAAAGAAAATCATAAGGACCACGTGATTTTTGGAATGGAGCCAACAGGTCATTATTGGCTAAATCTTGCTTACTTTCTTAAGGCAAAAGGATATGATGTAGTGCTAGTGAATCCCATGCACGTCAAAAAAAGTAAAGAGCTTGATGACAATTCGCCTACAAAAAACGATACAAAAGATGCTCGTGTCATTGCACAGTTAATGAAAGATGGGCGATACTCCGTACCGAACCTATTAGAGGGCGTATACGCTGAACTAAGGGAAGGCGTCAAATTACGAGATCAGCTCATCAAACAGCTTATGATCATTGAAGGGCGGATTGAAAACGTCATTCAGCGCTTTTTCCCAGAGTTTTTCGATGTGTTTGGAGATTGGAAAGGTAAAGCAGCCTTTTATACCTTGCGCATGTTTCCATTTCCCTCTCATATTCAAAAGTTGTCACCAGAAGAAGTGCTGCAAAAATGGAAACCGTATGTACAGCGTGGGGTTGGGCTGAAACGAGCAACCCGACTCGTAGAAGTAGCGAAAAAGAGCGTTGGGATTGAGACAGGAATCCAGTTCGCAAAAAGAGAATTGGATTGCCTATTGGATCAATATGAGCTTTACAAGAAACAGTTAGCACAACTAGATGAAGAACTAGAAGGTGTTGTTGAAAGCATACCAGGTGCGAAACAAATGACCAATATCCCGGGACTTAGTTACACTACCATTGCTTTGTTCTTTGCGGAAGTAGGAGATTTAACCAAGTACAATCATCCGCAACAATTAGTCAATCTGGCAGGGCTTTCTTTAAGAGAACACAGTTCAGGAAAGTATAAAGGGCAAACACGCATAACCAAAAGGGGTCGAAGACGTTTACGAAAAGCATTATACCTGGCCATTCGACCATTGGTTGCCCATAATCCTGTATTTAAAGCCTTGCATCATTACTATACCAATCGGCCAGACAGGCCGTTAAAAAAACAACAGTCTCTGATTGCCTTGTGTTGTAAATTATTACGTGTGTTATTTGCCATTGGTAAGAAACAGTGTGAGTTTGATGGATTAAAGCTATTAAAGGGATTACCTCAAATAAAAGCATTACAGGCTGCATAAAAGCTTTCAAACGACTTGTTATTCTGACAAACACCAATAGTGCAGAGTTGGAGTATATTTTCACCATTCGGGCATTAGACCCTGTAAAGGAGCATATCCAACCTCCACCTCATGGGTACGCAGGACGAAGGAATGTGTGGATCTTAAAATCCAGTGATACATGGGAGGGTGAGCGACCATGAGAAGTGTGGAGACTTCTTGCACGGTCATACATGATATTACAGATATTGTAAATCTGTATTATAGGATGCACCTTACCATGTAAATATATTGAATAAATACAAGAAATTTACACTCATTTGAGGTGAAGAAGCTATTATGTGTTAGCGAAATTTAAAGAAAACGCGAGAATTTTGAAGAAAATTAAAGTTTATAGAGGGAGCATTCCTGTTAGGAAAGTTTTTTAGGTGGTTTAAGAAAAAACGGGCAAAGAACGCCCGATCCTTTTTCCTTTTAAATGCTATCCAATGTTGGTGCTCATCAAGAAGATTTATTTTAAAACATTTTTCTCCATATATTAAAAATACTACAGTACGTAAAATAATCTCCGCCCATTTATTGATATGCTCTCTCTAAGTAGACAGGTAAAAAAACTTGTTTATCTTAGGGGGAGTTTTTGTGTCTCGGAGTCCATTTACCAAAGAGGTACCGTCAAGAATTTTGTGTTATGTAAGATAGATAGGGTATCTCTGAAATGGATTTGGAATGGATAGGGGTTCGATTTCCTCCACACAGGAGACTGAATATTCAGTCTCCTGTGTGGAAAGGGAGAATCCCTTTATTTTGTTCGTTTACAATATTTGGTTAGTTATAACGTTTTTCAAACATTTGTTGAAGGGTTTCATAGGCTTCAGCAAATCCTCGTAATTTTCGTCCTGCCCATTTCTCATTAAAATCTTGGATGGTCAAATACACGACTTTTTCAGCGGCTTCTAAACTACTCAAACTGTTCATCGGCTTTAGACGTTTCCGAATCTCTTTGATCGTTCGTTCAATGGCATTGGTCGTGTAAATCACACTTCGAATACTGCTTGGATAATCCATAAATGTAAGGAGGACATCCAACTCATTGGCCCAAGATTGAACTTCTCTCGGATACTTGTTCGACCATTTCGACTCAAACTGTTGAAACATCTGTAACGCAATCTCCTTATTCGGTGCGCGATAAATCAGTTTGAGATCCTCTGCCACTTCAAATTGATCTTTTTTCCGAACACGATTTAAGGTATTACGTACTTTGTGAACGACACAGCGCTGCACATCGGCTTTCGGATAAACAGCCTTAAAGGCTTCCTCTAGCCCCGGAAGGCCATCAAATACGCCCAGAAGCACTTCCTGTACGCCTCTTTTGTAGAGCTGTTGAAGAATCTCTTGCCATCCATAGGCACTCTCCTGTCCTCCTACGAAAAAATCAAGAATTTCGCGATATCCTTCTTCGTTGACCCCCAACACCACATAAATCACTTCTTTCTCCACGGTATCGCGACGAAGTTTTACATACAATCCGTCTAAATATAAGACAGAATAACGTTTGTTCAGGGGACGTTTGTGCCATTTCTCAATGTCTTCTTTCACGATATCGGTCATACGACTGATCGTTGAAGGAGAATAGGCCTTGCCTAAAATTCGTTCAATAAACTTGCCAATTTCACGCGTACTCATACCACTTTGATACATCTTGATGATGGCTTCCTCGAGCCAGCCCGTATGGCGTTGGTAAGGGGTGAACAGCTGCGTTTGAAATTCCCCCTTTCGGTCTCTTGGAACAGAAAGTCCTTCGATACGACCATACTGCGTGTCTAGGTTTCGATGGTAATAGCCGTTTCTTCTATTCGACGTTCCCTCTTGTTCCATTTCGAGGAAAGTCTGGATTTCTTCCTTCATGATCAGCTCTAATTTTTCCTTTACAAACTCACGAATAACGTTTTCCAGTTGATTCATCCAATCTATATTCGATATACTCTTAGACATAGGTAGGGTACTCCTTTCTCTAGATGATTGGTCAAATCAGAGAATACCCTACCTTTTTCTTTTGGTCTAACTAAATGCTTGACACAAAATTTTATACATCATCAAGGATGTACTCGAATAACTTTTTTATGATTTTTTGGTCATATTTTGGTCATAATCAATTATTAACGAAAAGTTAATGATAAGACCAAAAATGAAAAATACCCCTGACGCCAAAGCGCCAAGGGTTAAAGTGATTAATACATTTGCATATATTGTTCGCGTTCCCACGGATGAACTTGTGTTCTAAACATATCCCATTCGATTTCTTTTGCTTCTAAGAAGTGTTCAAGGATATGGTCACCCAATGCTTCTTTGATCATTTCATCGTTTTTCAAGTTTTGAAGTGCTTCCAACAGTGTAGCTGGGAGATCAATAATGCCAGCTTCCAAGCGTTCTTGTTTGTTCATGATATAGATGTTGCGGTCTACAGGAGCAGGCGGAGTCAATTTATTTTTGATTCCGTCCAATCCGGCACTTAATAATGCGGCCATTGCCAAATATGGGTTGGCAGACGGATCCACGCTGCGAACTTCAATGCGTGTACTTAATCCACGAGAAGCAGGAATCCGGATCAACGGACTGCGGTTTTTAGCAGACCAAGCGACATAGCATGGTGCTTCGTAACCCGGTACAAGACGTTTATAAGAGTTGACAGTTGGGTTCGTAATTGCCGTGAAATTCGTAGCATGTTTGATAACTCCGGCAATAAATTGATAAGCTGTTTCGCTCAATTCTAAACGGCCGTTTGGATCATAGAAAGCATTTTCGTCGCCTTTGAACAAAGACAAGTTGGAGTGCATTCCGGATCCATTGACACCGAATAATGGTTTCGGCATGAATGTCGCATGAAGGCCATGTTTTCTTGCGATAGTTTTAACCACAAGTTTAAAGGTTTGAATGTTGTCGCAAGCCGTAACGGCATCCGCATATTTGAAATCAATTTCGTGTTGTCCTGGTGCCACTTCATGGTGAGATGCTTCAATTTCGAATCCCATTTCTTCCAGTTCCAACACGATATCACGACGACAGTTTTCACCAAGATCTGTAGGAGCTAAATCGAAGTAACCGCCGTTATCGTTTAATTCTAAAGTTGGTTCACGTTTTTCGTCCAGTTTAAACAGGAAGAATTCCGGTTCCGGTCCAAGGTTGAAGCTTGTAAAGCCGAGTTCACGCATTTCTTGCAATACCCGTTTTAAGTTCGCACGTGGATCACCTGCAAAAGGAGTTCCATCCGGGTTATAAATGTCGCAGATTAAGCGGGCAACTTTTCCTTTTTCTGCTGTCCAAGGAAAAATAACCCATGTATCAAGATCCGGATAGAGGTACATATCAGATTCCTCGATCCGAACAAATCCTTCTATAGAGGAACCATCAAACATCATTTTATTGTCCAACGCTTTTGGCAGCTGGCTGATCGGAATTTCCACATTTTTAATGGTTCCCAAAATATCCGTGAATTGCAGCCGGATAAATTTTACGTTTTCTTCTTTGGCCATTCTCAGAATGTCTTCTTTTGTGTATTTCCCCATTCGTCCAACTTCCTCTCTCTAAAAATTCAATTTATTTAAAGCATTAGCTTTAATAACGAATTCAGTGATCGCCTTTCTTAATGAAAAAACCGGGAAATATCTCCTTGGCGGATCGACGAACGATTAAAGCGGCCGGCATGCAAAATTTCATTACGCAAAAGTTCTCGCAATTCTGAATCGGAAAGTTCTTTCTTCGCGTGAACGTCCGTTTTTGCGAATGATTGATCTGTTTGTTCTTGTTTCACGGCAAATATCTTTTTGATGCCTGCCATATTCACGCCTTGATCAAGTAAATCTTTGATCTCCAGCAGCTTGTCGATGTCATTCAAAGAAAAAAGGCGATGATTTCCTTCAGTTCTTGCGGGAGAAATCAATTGGTGTTCTTCGTAATATCGAATTTGACGAGCTGTTAAATCGGTCAGCTTCATCACAATTCCAATTGGAAACAACGGCATCGAACGGCGAATTTCACTACCCCCCATCGATATTCCCCCTTTCTTTTCGTTTCCTTGATTTTATTATAATTTATGTAATTTTATTTTTCAATAGATGTTATTTATTCTTACATAATTTTTTATCAAGAATTTTCTTTTTAATCAAAACAAATGATTTATCAGCCGATCGTATTTGTCTTAATCCATAAACGACCGGCTGATATACTCCGACTATATCCTTTTAGGATGGCAATAAACCCTTTTCCAGCAAATGATCGATGGCGCTGCAAATGGCAACTTTTACATGAGAATACGTTAAGCCGCCTTGAACGTATGCAACATACGGAGGTCTTAAAGGCCCGTCTGCCGTTAATTCAATGCTGGAACCTTGGACAAATGTTCCCGCTGCCATAATCACATCGTCCTCGTATCCCGGCATATAGCTCGGATGCGGAGTAGCGAAAGAATTAACGGGCGAAGCGAACTGGATGGCTTGGCAAAAAGTGATCATTTTTTCTCGGTCTTCAAATTGCACCGTTTGGATCAAATCGGTTCTATGTGAGTCCCATTTAGGAGTTGTGTTCATTCCAAATCGTTCCAGCAAAGCTGCTGTAAATACCGCTCCTTTTAAAGCTTGTCCGACAATATGCGGCGCCAAAAAGAACCCTTGATACATTTCATGAAGCGCGTTTAAAGTAGCTCCCGCTTCAGCTCCGATTCCAGGCGAAGTCATTCGATAAGAGCAAGCTTCAACATAATGTTTTTTTCCGCAAAGATACCCGCCGGTTTTCGCCAGTCCGCCCCCCGGGTTTTTGATGAGCGAACCGGCCATTAAATCCGCTCCGACATGGCATGGTTCAAGCTCTTCTACAAATTCGCCATAACAATTATCAACAAAAACAACCGCATCCGGCTTGATTTTTTTGACAAATTCGATCATTTCCCGGATCTCTTCTATAGTAAAGGACGGTCTTACATCATATCCTCTCGACCGTTGGATCGCAATCATTTTTGTGCGCTCGTTGATGGCCGCTTCCACTTTTTCGAAATCTACTTTCCCCTCTTTTGTCAAAGGGACGCAATTATAGCCAATGCCAAATTCACGCAGCGAACCGTTCCCTTTCCCTCTGATTCCGACAATTTCTTCTAATGTGTCGTACGGTTTCCCGGTAATATATAATAGTTCATCACCAGGGCGCAATATGCCGAACAGAGCGATCGTAATGGCATGCGTTCCTGATATAATCTGCGGACGAACAAGTGCTGCTTCTCCACCGAAAACATCCGCGTAAATTTTCTCCAGTGTATCTCGGCCTGAATCATCATAGCCATAACCTGTGGAGGACTGTAAATGAAAGTCCCCGACCTGATGCTTTTGAAAACTTTTCAATACTTTAAATTGATTTGTATCCACGATTTGATCGATCTTTTTATGAATTGGCTTAATTTGTTCTTCAATTTCTTCTACTATTGGTTGGATTCTTTTACCGTGTTTTAATAATTCAAACATGCTGTTCTCCCTCTATTGTTGCTGATATTTTTTTAAAATCCCGGATAACGGATGATCCTCCATCATGTATCCTTTGACTAAGTAGAAAAAAGTTTCGTCATGAAACGACAAATGCTGCAGCATCGTTTCGGTCTTGATTCTTGCCAGTAGTTTTCCTTCATCAGCGGGAATTTCAGCCCGAAACGGGATCATGAGGTTTTTCATCACTTGTTCTATTTTGATTTTTAAACGTGTACGATCTTCCTCGCTTAAAGCGCTGATCATGATGTGGTCATCTTTTGAAACCGGCACAAAACCCGAACATTTTTGATCGATTTTATTATAGACCAAAAGCCTTGGCAATTCATCCATGTCTAGTTGCGCCAATAGCTGATTGACTGTTTCTTCATGTTGGAGGTAATCGGGATTGGAGCTGTCCACAACATGCAGCAGAAGATCCGCTTCCCGGACTTCTTCCAACGTTGAACGAAACGCTGCCACCAGTGTGGTGGGAAGATCTTGTATAAAACCTACCGTATCTGATAGCAATGAGGTAAATCCGCTTGGAAGTGTCATCTTTTTGGTTAAGGGGTCCAATGTCGCAAACAATTGATTTTCCTCAAGCGAACCACCCGTCGTTAACCTATTAAATAAAGTGGATTTACCAGCGTTCGTATAGCCGACTAGTGCTATTCGAAAGGTGTGATTCTTTTTGCGCCGCGACCGATACCGTTCGCGATGGTGAACCACTGACTGCAATTGTTCTTTAATATCATGAATACGGCGCCGAATATGCCGACGGTCGCTTTCCAATTTTGTTTCCCCCGGCCCTCTTGTACCGATTCCGCCGCCAAGTCTTGAAAGTTCAGTTCCTCGTCCGCTAAGCCGAGGTAATAAATATTCCAGCTGAGCCAGTTCAACTTGAAGCTTTCCTTCTTTTGAACGGGCTCGCCTAGCAAAAATATCCAAAATTAATTGGGTACGGTCAATAATTCGAATTCGGAGAGTGTCCGTTAAATGCCGAATTTGGCTTGGTGTTAATTCATCATTAAAAATAACGACATCAGTCTCCAATTCTTCCACTAAATGTTTGAGCTCTTCCAGCTTACCTTTGCCAATATATGTACTCGGATCAATCCGATCTCGTTTTTGCGTGATGGTACAAACTACTTCCCCATCTGCAGTATGGGTTAAAGATGCAAGTTCTTCGAGCGAATAATAAAAGGACTCTTCATCGCCATCTAAAAGGCAGCCGACCAAAATCGCTTTTTCTTTCTGATTCGTCAATACAAAACCCTCTTTCTGATTACAACAAGTTTCCTCTCTAATAGTGTCATCTTTTTTGTTAAGGGGTCCAATGTCGCAAACAATTGATTTTCCTCAAGCGAACCACCCGTCGTTAACCTATTAAAAAGACTCTTCTATGGAACGGCCTCCGTATTTCCCAGAAAATTCAGTGTACATGTCCATGCACAACGACTAGTTATTGGTGGTCTTTTATTAACTACAATGATAACAAATACCATGTAAACTTCCAATCAAGAATAAAAATGGTTGCAAAAAAGTTCTCCATTATGATCGAAGGTTGATCCAATAATAATTTTATTAATGAACAGCAATCATCATGAATAAGATGATAATAAGAGGAGTATTATTTCTCGGGAAAGCGCAAATTTTGACAAGAAGCCTGACAATCCTAGAAATTGGAGCGCAAGCTGTCGAAATGGGAAACAACATGTCTTAAACTTGAAAACTGTGTTTTTGACCATCCAATCGAAATGATGCTGGTTAAAAACTCTTTTTCTTGTCACCAACAAAAGTAAACAAAAAGAACGAAGGCCGGAGATAAGAGCCTTCTAAAGGAGTTTTGCCGAATGATCCACGTTTGATATTGTGAGGTGAAAGCTTTGGATCAACCTATTCGTTTAAAAAATAATGGTCAAATAAACATCGTTTTTAATTCCAAATTGAAGCAAAAAGAATCGGAGCATCTTCATAAAGATTTATTGCCGGAATCCTTTGCCCAAGAGCATACGATCTTAAAGGAAATAGAAGAAGAAATGAATTCGCTAGTCGGTCTTGAGGAAATGAAAAAAATGATCAAAGAAATCTATGCTTGGATCTATATTAATAAAAAAAGAGAAATGTATGGCTTAAAAACAGGCAAACAGGTTCTTCACATGATGTTTAAAGGAAATCCTGGAACAGGAAAAACGACGGCTGCCAGGTTGATCGGAAAACTTTTTCATAAAATGAATGTCCTTTCAAAAGGCCATCTGATCGAAGCGGAACGAGCCGATCTGGTCGGTGAATATATTGGCCACACAGCTCAAAAAACACGCGATCTCATCAAAAAAGCAATGGGCGGAATATTATTTATCGATGAAGCTTATTCTTTAGGCAGGGGCGGGGAAAAAGATTTTGGCAAGGAAGCGATTGATACACTGGTTAAACATATGGAAGACAAACAGCATGATTTTATTTTAATATTAGCCGGCTACTCTAGAGAAATGGATTATTTTTTGACACTCAACCCCGGACTTGAATCCCGATTTCCGCTCGTTTTTCATTTTCCTGATTATACAGTCGATCAACTGATGGAAATCAGCGCAAAGATTCTTCGCGAAAAAGAATATCAGTTAAGCCAGGAAGCGGAACGGACATTAAGAGAACATTTAATTCATTTGAAAAGTGTGATCCACCCAGCCAAATTTTCAAACGGCCGCTATGTCCGGAATATCATCGAAAAATCGATACGGTCACAGGCTATGAGGCTTTTGACCGAACATCATTATGATAAAAAAGAACTTATGACCATTCGAAGCAATGATCTCATATTTCCCTCTGAAACATCCAACCGTTGATTTTCCAGCCGGAAGTTTCAATAACGATTGAATAGGGAGAAATGCACAAGGACGGAGGTTATCCGTCCTTTTTTTATCATATCGCCCTCTTTTAAAGAATCAGTCGGGTTTCATAGCAGACAAAAAAATTCCAAGAACAGCATATGAAGAGCGTATTTCTAATTGAAATGCAATAAACGGCTTAGGCACGATGGATTCATTGTTCTTAAAAAAAATAAGAAAAAATTCAAATCATAAATAATGGCTCACGTCAGGAGAAATGGTTTTTCATGTGACATGAGCCATTATAAAAAATTTATAAAACAACAGCGTTCATTTTACGATTCTTGTTCTTCTAATTGAATATGCACGTTTCTTTGGGGGGCAAAAGTGGAAATAGCATGCTTATAAACAAGCTGCTGTTTGCCATCGGATTCAAACAAAACAGTGAAATTATCAAAACCTTTCACATAGCCGCGAAGTTGAAAACCATTTAACAAAAAAACAGTGACTAAAGTTCCGTCCTTACGCAATTGGTTTAAAAATTGATCCTGAATATTGATCGCTTGTTTCATGTAAAGTCCTCCTCTTCTATCTCTAAAATTAAATATTCTATTTTAAATGTAGCTTTCCTGCTATAAATTGTGAAATTTCCTGAAATTTTTTCTCACGTTCATGCTCATTGGTGACATCAAACCATTGTACATTCATTTTATTTCGAAACCACGTAAACTGCCGTTTTGCATAACGTCGTGAATTCTTTTTTAATTGTTCGATGGCTTCGTCAAGCGTTACTTTTCCATCCAAATAATCATAAATCTCTTTATATCCAATGGCCTGAACGGATTGACAATTGCGAATGCCTCGCTTTCTCAGCTCCTTAACTTCTTCGATTAACCCTTGGCTGATCATCAGATCCACCCTTTGATTAATACGCTCATACAACTTACTGCGTTCCATCGTCAACCCAACAATGGCAGTATGGTAAAGTTCCTGCGAAAGTTGTTCGGATTGATGCTCAGACATCGGTTTCCCAGTCGTATAGTAAATTTCGAGAGCGCGAATAACGCGTCTCACATTATGAGGATGAATGGATTCTGCGCTTTTAGGATCCACTTCCTTCAACTGTTGATGCAAATAAAGTTCGCCTTTTTCTATTGCTGTTTGTTCCAATTCAGCTCTTAAAGACGAATCCCCCGGAACATCGGTAAATTGGTAATCATATATGACAGACTGAATATAAAGTCCGGTGCCACCCACTAAAATAGGGATTCGTCCTCTTTCCGTTATTTCAGTTATCTTTTTTCTCACAAGCTTTTGGAATTCTGCCACTGAAAAAGATTCATCCGGTTCTTTAATATCAATTAAATGATGGGGAATGCCGGCCATTTCCTCTTTAGTCACCTTTGCCGTTCCGATGTCCATTCCTTTATATATCTGCATTGAATCTCCGCTGATGATTTCTCCTTGAAAACGATGCGCAAGGCGAATGCTTAGTGCAGTTTTCCCTACTGCAGTCGGGCCAACGAGCACAATCAGCTTTTCTTTCTCTTTCACGTTCTTCCCAGCCTTCCCCTTACTTTTCCTTTACTTTTCCCTTATCGTACCATAAAACGAAAGGATTTACACACTTTGATCATTCTAACCAATTGAAACGCCAAACATTCCTCTATCGTTCTTTTTGCTTCTTTTTTCTCCGTTTATTCGATGGACAATGAATACACCAAATACTGCATCATGAAATAGATTATGAGGGGGTTTTTTCAATAGAAATCTCACAAATCGATGAACCTCCCTCCACTTATGGAAGTGGGGGTTTCTTCTCTGGCAAACATAGAAACTTCCACGAAACACCTTTCGGCGTTTCTCTTCTTCGAAAGAAGGGAATCTTCCACGTTCTAAAAGAAGCGACACCTTGCGGTGGGTGGGTTCGCACCATCTACTACTTCCCGCTTATGCGGGTCGTAGATACGTTGGAATCTTCTCCTGTCCCCAAGGTTCAAATGAACCGTATAAGGCTTGGCTCAGGATATTCTTCGCTCCATGAATATCCCGATGAGAAGTGTATCCACAATGGCAATGATACATTCGGGTGCGTACTTTCTTTTTTCGTTTGCAAACAGGACATGTTTGACTGCTGTACGCTTCCTTCACAAACGTTACCTGGATACCTTTGTTTTGGCATTTGTATTCCAAATATTTCTTTATTTTGCCAAATCTCCAATTGAATAGTTTTTGATTGACGTTTTTCCGTCTTTTCTTTTTCGTGTGTCTCTGTACCCCTTCGGGATTGCCGACATATACATCCGAAACGCCTTGTTGGATGCACCAATCCACAAACGCTTTGGTGGTTTTGTGTAAAGCGTCCCGCAACTGTCGTTCACTTTTCGAAAGGATATACCGCTTCGCCCGTTGGTATTTTTTCCACCTCCGAGAGCCTTTTTTGCATTTGCTCTGAAGTTTTTGCAATTCTCGAAGTTTCTTGTTGCGAAGACGGTGGATACTGCGAAGTTTCCGACCTGACAGAAGAACACTTTCCCCATGGTCGCAAAACGAAGCAATGGTATGAATTTCGCCCATATCGACTCCTGCGGAGTGATGAGGCGTATAAGGAAGAGGTTCTTGTCCATCCTCATACGAAACCGAAAGGTATAATCCATTGTCATAGCACAATTCGATTTCTTTGATAGTTCCTTTCGGTAAGTTTTTGGCATAGACCACCAGCGGTGGAATGCGTTTACCGCCATGTGTACCTAACGACAAAGTGATTTTCCCATTCTCGGAAATGGTGAAGGCTTTGTCTACCCACTTGGTATTGAAGTATTTCTTTTGTTTATAGGGATACTTAGCGGTTTTGATACCTTTCTGGATAGCTTTGTGAGTGCTGTCTCTGGCAAAAAGATATTTGTGAGCCACCGCTTGGATACTTTGACTATGCAGATGGTATTTCCCTTTTAAGCGTTTTTGCAACTGAGATTTGCCAATCCATTTTTGATGAGTAAGGTAGTAATTTCGGGCTTCGGTAAGACAATCATTCCAAATTTGAGCGGAAATGCGATTACATTCCATCAGTTGTTGGATGGTGCCGTTCGAAGCGGAAAAATGCACCCTCTGTCCTCGATACATGGTGAGATTCACCTCCTTTTTAGTATTCGGGGATCAGCAATCCCTACTTTTAAGATATGTTCTTTAGAAAGAGTTGTATCGGACAAACTCATCTACTTACAGAAAGTTCCACACTTATGTAATTCATAAGATTTCATTGAATTTCTAAGGTTTTTATTTCCGTCAATTTTATATTACATAAAGAAATCTCAGATCTAGCGAGAAATAATCCCAGGTATCGGCAAACTGAAATCCTTTCAAACGGGAGTTTTCGTTTATTTTCATTTGATCCAACAAAATTTCATTATGTTATTAGAAAGCGGTTGTATCCCTTACATTACAAAAATATGAGAAAACATCTTTTTACTACACATTCGTTAAAACTCATTAAATTTTTTTCGATTTCTCTTTTGGAAAGTGAGTAATCATTTTTCAATAAAGAATTGAAGGAACTTCTACCATCTTCTTAAAAAAACTGGAAGTAGCTTTTTAGTTACAAAAAAAGCCGCTCAAATCATTTAGCCTCTTTGTTTTGAAACATTAAATTTGATACGACACGTTTTCCATCACTTCAAATTGTATATTTGCATAAAATTCATGCATAGTACTTATGAATAGACACCTGATATAATAACCTATGAATAACAAGCAAAGTGAATGGATGGGGAATATGAAAATCAAAGGAGTTATCATATGAAGGCGGAGAGTCGAGCAACGAAGCGACAAAAGCATTGTAAACGTTGTGGAAGAAGCATTAAAAAACGAACATGAAAATATTCTTATGGCTACTCACGGAAATCTAATGTCTCTCCTGATTAAATTTTTCAATCAAGATTTTGGATTTGAACAATGGCAAAATCTCACCAATCCGGATGTTTTTTTATTAAGGTTTACGAATAAACAAGTTCATTTAGAACGACTGTGGAAATAAAAAGATGTCAAGATGATCATATATTTATAACAAATACAATTGTTGGATATTAGATTACGACAGAGGAAAAATTGATAAAGTATTTAAATGAGCATTTTGCAAAATTAGATTTTTTGGATAAAAGTATAAAAAATAAAGCACTCGACAAATAGCTACCAGCATGTTATTTTACAAAATATTACAATAATCTTGTTTTCGGGCATACCTACAGAATTTTTCACATTGAATTTTTTTAAGCGGCTTTCTTCCCTTTATTTTCCTTTGCCATCGCTAGCGCTGAAACAAGTAATACAATAGCGTTCAGGTAAATATGGGTCTTTACTTTTTCAATTCCCCATACATGTAGGGAGTTCGCCGTAAGGTAGCTTTTCATTCTTGAATTACAGCGTTCTACACTTGTCCTCTCGTTGTAAAGCTCTTTCCAACGTTTTGTATCACGGTGCGGATTGGAATATCGGCGCACATCCTTTTTGATGTCGACTTTTACCACCATTCCATAGTTGGAAGATGAACAGGCTGCCATTCCTAATGGGCAATCCACTTTGCCGGTTGCGTGAGGACATCTGAACTTGAGCTGGTCCTTATCAGCTCCCCAATAAGTCATTTCATAACCCATGGAACAACGCGGAGTTCCATTGGAAGAAATCCCTTCAGGAGGCTCTTTTTCGTTGCGCAAATTGAGCGGGATAATGGCTTGCGCTCCAATGTTTTTGGCTGATTCATAGTTTTTTAGTTGGTCATATCCGCCATCCATGATCAGAAATTCAATTTTGGATTTGGTACGCTCTGCCACTTGCTCTATTAATTCTGGTGCGACTTCTCCATCGTTCACATGGGCAGGGGTTACTTTTATGGCCATTGGCAGTTCGCTTGCGGTATCGACTGAAAGATGCATCTTATAGCCAAACCAGGTAATTTTATTGCCGAAGGAATCATATTTTGCGCCCCAATTGGCATTACCCGTTTGTTCACTACGCTTTTTGGGCTGTTTCTTTTCATAGGCATCAATGGCGGCACTGTCGATGGCCTGGTGGCTGCCGTCAATTATTCCTTCCTCCTGAGCTAACTGTACCAAGTCAAGGAAGATCTTTTCAGCCAGCTTTTTTTTGATAAGTGCCGCAAAAACCCGGCTGAGAGTGGAGATAGACGGTGCGGGGCGATCAATCGATAAACCGCATTGATAACGGAAACGAAGGTCTTTATCCAATCGATGATGAAGGGCGGTAAAGGTGTCGATGCCTTCGAGTGGGGCAGCGATGAGAGCCCTTAGAATCCCTTCTCTGGAATGACCGTCAGCCCCTCGGGGTGAAGAACTTCTCAACTGTTTAGCATAAGGGCGTAAATCAAGCGAGCTAAAAAAGATAGGTAATTTCTCTTTTGACTCTAATTTTTGCAGTTCTTCAAAGGAAAATAGGCTTTCTTGTAGAATATACAAAGTGACTTCCTCCTTTTGAATTTTTGTGGTTTCGTCACTTCAAAAATTCTACATTTTAGGGGTGAAGTCCTTTTTTGTGTCTTTGAAATCCTTATGGCTCTTGGGTCAAAAAATATGCAAAATGCTCAAATAAAAGAATGGACGGGAAATCCGAATTAAACTAAAGAGTGCTTTTTCATCATTTTTTAGATACTATAACTACAACAACATTAATTAGATTCGATTAGGATGTGATGGATAAATGAAGCAAGCCTTAATTGTCATCGATGTACAAGAAATTTTCTTCAAGCTTCCCCAAAACCTTTTATATAATAGTGTACAACTAGTGAATAATATCAGCAGATTAATAGATCAGGCTCATGAAAAAAATACACCCGTTATCTTCATTCAACACACAAGTCAAGATGAACGAGATGATTTATTTGAAGGGAAAGATACATGGAAACTTCATGAAAATTTAAACATACGTCACACAGATAAAATTATTCAAAAAACAACCTGGGATTCATTTTACCAAACTGAACTTTTAGATTACTTAAAAGATAATGAAATAGAACAACTTATTTTTGCAGGAGCGCAAACAGAATTTTGTATGGATACAACCATAAGAGCAGCTTTTAGTTTAGGATTTCAAAATAATCTTCTTTTTAAAAATACTCATAGTACTGTAAATAATGCCATTTTAGATGCCCATACCATTATCAAACATCATGAAAACATTTGGAACAATCGATTCCTTACAATTGTTGAATGGGATAAAGAGTAATATATTCATTAATAAAAGGACGGCCAGTGACCGTTCTTACTTCATTATACTGTTTGTGCCAACTTAACCGTTCTCCATTACAAGTGGGTTTTTCTTTAATAATACAACCCTCACATAAGCTTTTTGGATTCGATTAAGTCATTACATATGCAATGATGTACTATATTGTTTCTTCTATAGTATATTTAGAAACGGAGTGAACAGGATGAGCCAGATTAACAATGAATTTCATATTCCCATCAATAAAGAAATGAGCATAGAAGCTCAAACAATTGCGAAAATGCTTTTTACCTCCTCCAAAGAATCTGAAAATATAAACTTTTCCCACCCCCATTCATTAGAAATTTTTAGACGAATGATGGATAAAAACTTAAAAGAATTACTAAATAAAATAACAGTGGACTATCAATTAGAAAGAGTGAGCATCGATGGCATACAGGCTGTCTGGATCTCAACTCCACAGATCCAAGAAGATAAAAAAGTGATTCTTTATTTACATGGTGGATGTTACGTATCTGGAAATACCGAAATATACACTACCATACCTATTCAACTAGCTCATAGTAGTCAGATTAATATTTTATCTATTGATTATAGTTTAGCCCCAGAGGTACCGTCAAGAATTTTGTGTAAGAGAGTATTCTCAGATACGTTTTTTTAATCTTGGAGGAGGTGTTTAGTTGTCTTATATGAGACTGAATATTCAGTCTCATATAAGACAACTTAGTCTCCCTAGACTCTGTTCTTCATGAACAAAATTTGGTCTTTCAGTATCTTTCTTCAAACATATCTTGAAGTGCCTTGTATGCCGTAGAAAACCCTTTAAGTTTTCTAGTGGACCATTTTTCATTCAAGTCCTGTACCGTTAAGAACGTGATTTTTTCTGCTGCTTCAATACTGGTTAAGCTGTTCATCGTTTTGAGTCGTTTACGTATATCTTTAATCGTTCGTTCAATCGCATTGGTCGTGTAGATGACACTACGAATACTGGTCGGATATTTCATGAATGTTAGGAGGACATCTAAATCCTGTTCCCAAGATTGGACTTCTCTAGGATACTTTTTAGACCACTTGTCTTTAAACTCATGAAAGGCTTGAATGGCTGCGTCTCTTGTCATCGAACGATAGATCAGCTTTAGGTCTTCAGCCACTTCAAATTGGTCTTTTTTCCTTACCTTGTTTAACGTATTTCTTACTTTGTGGACCACACATCGTTGAACATCGGCTTTCGGATAGACGGCTTTAAAGGCTTCTTCAAGACCTGGGAGTCCATCAAAAACACCAAGTAAGACTTCATGAGCACCGCGTGTATAAAGGTCTTGGAGAATCTCTTGCCAGCCATGCGCGCTTTCTTGACCTCCAACGTAAAAGCCAAGAATTTCACGATAACCTTCTTCATTGACACCAAGAACAACGTAAATGACTTCTTTGGCATACGTATCACGACGAACTTTTATATAAAACCCATCAAGATACAACACAGAATACCGTTTGTTTAATGGACGTTGTTGCCATTTTTGAATATCCTCCAACGCGGCATCTGTAATATGACTAATCGTGGTAGGAGAGTAGGTTGAACCAAGAATTCTTTCGATAAACTTCCCAATTTCTCGAGTGCTCATCCCACTTTGATACATTTTAATAATCGCCTGTTCCAGCCAGCCGTCTTGACGTTGATAAGGCTCAAACAGTTGAGTCTGGAAATCCCCGTTGCGATCTCTTGGAACCGTAAGAGCTTCTATTTTCCCGTACTTTGTATCAAGAGTACGGTGATAATAACCATTTCTTGAGTTTTGAACGTGTTCCTGTTCCACTTGGAGGAAATTTTTGATTTCTTCTCTCATGATGAATTCAAGCTTTTCTTGAACAAAATCTTTTATCATATTTTCCAGTTGATTTGCGAAATCTGAGTTGAGTATACTATTACTCATAAGGTAGGGTATCTCCTTTCAGTTTTGTTTGGTCGCAAATCTGAGAATACCCTGCCTTTTTCTTTTTTTCTAGTAGAAAAATTTGCTTACACAAAATAATTTACATCATCGCCCCAGAAAATCCATTTCCTAATGGATTAAATGATGTGGTCAAAGTTTTTCATTATCTTTGCAACCATGGATACTCAGCAAATAATATTGGTATTTTAGGTGATTCTGCAGGTGGGGGGCTTGCATTATCAATGTTACTAAAGCTCAAGGAAATGAATGCCAAATTGCCAGCAGCTTTGGGCTTGTTATCTCCATGGGCTGACTTGAGTTTTTCTGGAGAAACTTTTAATACTTTGGCCGGAGTAGATCCCATCTTAAGTCAAGAACAGTTATCCGTATTCGCAAACATGTATGTCCAAAAAGAAGATGTAAAAAACCCCTTCATTTCTTCTGTTTATGGAGATTATAAAGATTTTCCACCAATGATGATCATTGCTGGTAGTCATGAAATATTATTAAGTGATTCAACTCGCATTGCACAAAATGCTATGAATCAAAAAGTAGAAGTGAGTTTAGACATTTTTAATGGTCTTTGGCATGTTTTTTGCGCAGATCCTACCTTACCTGAAAGTAAAAATGCTATAAAAAAACTTTCTTCATTCTTTAACAAGAACTTGTTCTAATTATGTTGTTTCACAAAAGAGAGATTTAAAAATGGCTATTTTCAAATGATCACTCTTTAAAATTCGAGAAAAAATGATTTTTTTAATGGCTGGATTACCTAAGTCAAACAATATATATTAAATCAAATAAATAGGACACTAAACAACGCTTTTGCGTGATTCAGTGTCCTCGGTTTTTACGATAGAGTTGCTTCGTTTCGTCAATCCCTGTTATTTTTCCATCGAACGTTTCGTTTTTATCATCCTTATTATTAGAAGGAAAGCAAAAATGACGACACATAACAAAATGTCTATTAAGATTTTTGCCTCCATGTTGTGATGCTTCATAACAAAATACCAGCTTGGCGAAAAACAAAAAAGGAAGTACGTTAGTAAATCATGAAAGAATAAAGAAATAAGTGTTATTAAAGCTCCGGCTAAAAAACTGGTAGCAAAAGAAATTCCCATTAATTTCATTTCCCTCATCAACCACCATTATTAGACTATAATTCCATTTTATAGGAATCCCAGAGATATTTAAACCTCTTTATTTGTTTTTCTCTCAAATTAAAACGGAAATATTTCCATCAGCCGATCCATTGTCTGTCTCCCCTATCCGCTTGTAGGTGCCGAAATCATTTTGGTTGTATATCCTTAACGATATACGTTGCAATTGTTCGCTTCCCAAATATTTACAATCCCCTTTGCCATGCTGGGCAAAGCGGGAGAAATCCAAGCAATTTTTTAAAGAGCCATGAACAAATGCCTAAGTCACTTCATACTATATTCAAAAACGGAGTGGATCTTTATAGTGAAATGGATCGACGTATCCTTATCTCAGCATAGATTAAAACTATTTGACGGAAACAGACTTATAAAAACTTACCCCATAGCAGTTGGAAAAATATTGACACAAACCCCTTATGGGACGTTTACAATTATCAATAAACAACGCCATCCCGGTGGACCATTCGGAGTGTTTTGGATGGGGTTGTCAAAGCCTCATTACGGCATACACGGAACCAATAACCCATCTTCCATCGGCAAGAATGTCTCACATGGATGTATTCGAATGTTTAATCATGATGTTCTAGAATTATCTTCTAAAGTGCCAGTTGGAACGAAGGTTGTGATTCATAAATGACTCTGTTCATTTCTCCCTCTTCGCCAAACATTCTTGTAAATAAGAAGCCAGTGGTTGATTGCTGTTCCATTCAAATCGATAACAAAGAGTATGACGTGATCATCTATGATATTGCAGCATACATAGCAAACTGAAAAAGGCAAAAAAATTTTGCTCTAAACCACATTTTCGTTCGGTACAACATCTTGGGTTAAAGGCATAAAAAAAGCATTTGTGAAGTGCTCCTACCATCATTGGTTGGTTCAGATCGCCATTAGACAGGAGTCTTCACAAACGCCTTCTCATATTGATCAAAGTTGAATAAAAGAGGTATTCGATAGCCTAGAAAATGAGGGAAAATGGCGGATAAACACCACCAAATCGTGTTAATCATAATCCCGCTACATTACCCGTTTAAACATTTTTTCCAGTTCATATGCCGAAAAATGAATAATAACGGGTCGGCCATGAGGGCAAGTGAACGGGTCGGAAGCTTTCCGTAAATCGTCCAAAAGCGCCTGAATTTCATCTTGGCGCAAATGGTGATTCGCTTTAATGGATCGTTTGCAGCTCATCATAATCGCTGCTTCTTCCCTCAGTTTTTTAATATCAACCGTTTTCATCGTAATCAGTTGTTGAAGGATGTCTTCAATGATCTCTTGTTCTTCTCCTTTTGGAAACCATTGAGGATGAGCGCGTACGATAAAAGAGTGAATACCGAACGGCTCCAGAAAAACTCCCACTTTTTCCAATTCATCTTTATACTCTAAAATTTTCACATATTCGTCAGCCGAAAATTCCAATGTCAACGGCACTAACATTTCTTGCAGTTCGTTTTCCACTTGCCCCACTTTTTCACGGAAAAATTCATATTTGATCCGTTCTTGAGCAGCATGTTGGTCAATAATGTAAAGTCCTAGTTCGTTTTGGGCCAGTATATAAGTTCCATGCATTTGACCGATGGGATATAATGGCGGAATGCGGCTCTGACGTTGACTGCTCTCGGTCGTTTCCAATGAAGAGTCGTCAGCGGCCTCCACAACCGTTTCGGATTCTTGTACATCATATTCTCGCACAAAATCCGGAGAACTCTTTGGCTCCGACTGCTCTTGTTCCAACATGTCTTCAGGCAAATGACGTTCCTCTTCTTGATGTTTCTCATAAGTGTTGGTAAGCTCAGGCGGACGATGAATTGGAACGGCTGTATCGATAATGGGCTCCGTTTGTTTCGGCAGGTGGTCAAGTTCAAAACTTTGCTGGACAGTTTTTTCCTTTTTCCATTTAGGAGCAGCATTTTCCAACGGAATCAATCGCTTTGACCGAAACGCTTCTTGAATGGTTTTCATCATCAGCTCATTCAATTCTTGTTCCTTGCTTAAACGAACCTCCAATTTGGATGGATGCACATTGACATCTACCAGTAGAGGGTCCATTTGGATCATCACTAACGCAATGGGATATCTTCCAATCGGAAGCAACGTGTGATAGCCTTCCTGAATGGCTTTCACTAAAGGATAATTTTTGACATATCGGCCATTGATAATAGTCGAAATATAGTTGCGGGAGGCACGCGTTAACTCCGGAAGGGAGATCCATCCCTCGATTTCAAAATCGATGCTCCTGGCAGAAATCGGGATCATTTTTTTAGCCGTGTTTAGTCCATAGATAGCGGCGAGAACTTGCCGAGCATCCCCATTTCCGTTTGTTTCAAGCAAAACTCGGCCATTATGTCGCAGCTGAATGGAAACGTCTGGATGAGCAAGCGCCAGACGATTGACCGTATCGGTAATGTTTCCGAGTTCTGTATGAATCGTTTTCATATATTTCAGCCTTGCGGGTGTATTATAAAAAAGATTGGAAACGATCACTTCCGTCCCTTTACGAGCGGATGCTTTTTCCTTCCGAACGACCTTGCCTCCTTCTAAGACAGCTCTGGTAGCGGCCCCCTCCCCTGTTCCTGTCGTGATTTCTAAATAAGATACCGAAGCAATGCTTGGGAGCGCCTCGCCCCTAAACCCTAGCGTACGAATGCGAAATAAGTCGTTTTCATCCTTGATCTTGCTTGTGGCATGTCGTTCAAACGCTGTCAACACATCTTCTTCTTCGATTCCGTCCCCATTATCCACTACTCGAATGGATTGGAGACCAGCTTCCTCGACATCGATTTCGATCACCGTGCTATGGGCATCTATGGCATTTTCCACCAATTCTTTGACAACCGATGCAGGGCGTTCCACGACTTCTCCCGCCGCAATTTTATTGGACAACATGTCGTCGAGTTGAATAATTTTTCCCATAAAAGCCCTCTCCTTTCCTCGATCCTCTAAACGGACGGCTTAACGGAGATTCATTTCATCATATTATTGATTTAGTATTTTTTGCAATTCATATAACTTGTTTAATGCTTCTAACGGAGTCGTTTCTAATAAGTTGAGAGCTTTTAACGCTCGGGCTGCTTCTTTTTCCCGCGGGGTGACGGCTGCTTTCGGTTCTGTCTTTTGCTCCTCATCGAAGAAAGACAGCTGCTCCACTTCCTGTTTCACTGACGTCTTGGAATCTTTCTTTTCACTTTCATCGGTTTTTTCCTTATTAGAAGGAGAAGCACCTGTAGATTCGAGATCCGTCAAAATTTCCTTTGCTCTTTTAATCAACGTTTGAGGGAGATTCGCTAATTCCGCTACGTGAATACCGTAACTTTTATCTGCAGCTCCTTCTTTTACCTTATGAAGGAAAACTAATTTTCCGTTCTGCTCGACGGCACTTACATGAACATTTTTCAATTGATCCAGTTCTTTCTCCAAAACCGTTAATTCATGATAGTGGGTCGAGAATAAAGTCTTAGCCCCAATATGATCATGGATATATTCAATGATAGCCTGTGCCAAAGCCATTCCATCATATGTAGAGGTTCCTCTGCCGATTTCATCGAAAAGAATTAAAGAATTTTGCGTCGCATGAACGATGGCATTTCTTGCTTCCAGCATTTCCACCATAAACGTGCTTTGTCCTGAAATCAAATCATCACTTGCGCCAATTCTCGTGAACACTTGATCGAAAATAGGCAGAACCGCTTCTTCAGCCGGTACAAAACAACCAATTTGGGCTAAAATAGCCGTTAAGGCAATTTGTCTCATATACGTGCTTTTTCCTGACATGTTCGGTCCGGTGATGAGCAGCATTTCCCGACCTTTATCCATCAAACAATCATTGGCCACATACATTTGTGAATCCATGACTTTTTCTACAACCGGGTGGCGGCCCCCTTTAATCCGTAATGTTCGCCCATCGTTAAAACGCGGTTTTACGTAGTGTTGTTTTTCGCTGACAGTGGCAAAACATTGCAAACAATCCAGCTCGCTGACGGTTTTGGCCAAAGCCTGCAGTCTCGGAATAAATGTTTTAACATATTCCCGAATAGATAAAAAGATTTCGTATTCCAAATCTACGCTTTTTTCTTCCGCTTGTAAAATTAAAGCTTCCTTTTCTTTCAATTCCGGTGTGATAAAACGTTCTGCATTTGCCAACGTTTGTTTACGTTCATAGCGCCCCTCTTCCAGCAAATGTAGATTGGCTTTTGTCACTTCAATATAATATCCAAACACGCGGTTATAGCCGACTTTCAACGATTTAATTCCGGTTCGCTCTCTTTCTTCTTTTTCCAATTGAGCGATCCATTTTTTCCCGTTTTGACTAGCGTCTCGGTAGCGATCTAATTCCGCGTGGTAACCGTCCTTGATAATTCCGCCTTCTTTCACGGACAATGGCGGATTCTCGACAATCGCCCGTTCGAGCAGATCGGTTAATTCTTCACACGGGTCTAATTTGGACGCTATTGTTTGAATATCGTCATTGTCCATTTGACCTAATAGATCTTTCAAAGAAGGTATTTGCTGTAGTGATTTTTTCAGCTGGATTAAATCCCGGGCATTGACATTTCCAAACGCCACTCTGCCGGCGAGCCTTTCAAGATCGTAAACTTCTTTTAATCGCTCTCTTAGCTCTTGGCGTTCAAAATAACGATTCAGCAGCAACTCGACAAGAGCAAGCCGCTTTTCAATCTTGCTCTTTTGAATGAGCGGACGGTCAATCCACTGTTTTAATAGTCTCGCTCCCATGGCCGTCATGGTTTCATCCAAGAGCCATAGAAGAGAGCCTTTTTTCCCTTTCGATCGAATCGTTTCCGTCAACTCCAGGTTTCTTTTGGAAAAGTAATCTATTTTCATATAATTATGGACGTGATAGGTTTCGACTGTTTGCAAA
The DNA here is from genome assembly GCF_001050115.1 of Bacillus smithii. Classification (NCBI taxonomy): domain Bacteria; kingdom Bacillati; phylum Bacillota; class Bacilli; order Caryophanales; family Bacillaceae; genus Bacillus; species Bacillus smithii. The sequence goes on from NZ_CP012024.1 coordinate 1,767,975, forward strand.
TGGTCCAAGCTTCTTTTTTGCGTGCGATACAAATAATTAAAAAGTCTGGCAGAAGTCGAACGTAGCCGTGAATCCTCAAGCCTTTCCAAAAGATGTTGATATTCCGATTTGACTTCCTGATCTTCTTCATAAGAAATCGTCAACGACAACCGCTCTTTTATTGTTTTTTGCAAGCTGTTATCAAAAGAAGGGTCGATAACAATTTCTTTTGTTCCAAGCGTGGACAGTTCATTTACCACATCTTCAAAAGCTGTCAGCAGTGTTACACGATTTTCTCCGGTGGATAAATCCGTATAGGCTAGTCCGAACGTCTCATCTTCCATTCCGGAAACCGATGCAATATAATTATTTTCTTTTTCCAGCAGTCCTTTCCCTTCCATCATCGTTCCGGGAGTAATCAGCTGGATCACTTCCCGTTTAACTACCCCTTTTGCTTGTTTGGGATCTTCTGTTTGTTCACATATCGCAACTTTATGGCCTTTTTCAATCAGCTGTTGTATGTAGCTATCGGCAGAGTGATAAGGGACGCCGCACATCGGAATCCTTTCATCGCCACCGCCGTCCCTGCTGGTCAAAGTAATTTCCAATTCTTTCGAAGCCTTAATCGCGTCATCAAAAAACATTTCATAAAAATCGCCTAACCGAAAAAATAAAAAGGCATCTTGATATTCAGCCTTGATTTTTAAATATTGTTGAATCATTGGAGTATATTGCGGCATTTGTTTCTCCAATCCTTTCCCGAAGCCTATTTCTAACAAAGTATAATTATATCATAAAAGAATCATATAATAAAAAACAGCCTGATTCCTTCCATGGAATAGGCTGCTGATTCTTCGAAAATTGGCATTCAGATTTCTTATTCTTCTTCATCGTCGACGATGAAATCGGGATCGAGTTCTTCAAAGTCTTCATCGGATAGCTCGGAATCCCAATCATCTTCTTCAACGCCATCTGGATCGATCATGACGGAGACTTTAGTCTCGCCGATGACTTCTGCTAAAAACTCTCGTTCAATATGAACGACCATCTTATTGCCATTCGAAGAAATGACAGCTTCATTACAATTCGGCTGTTGTAGCACACGTGCCACTACTTCTTTATCATCACAATCGGGGTCGCGATACTTTAATTTCACAACATCCACATACTCCACTTTTTCTGTAATAACGGAAGTTTTTGTGTTGTCATGATGAGAGTACCATAGGTTTATATCATAAGTCCCTCTAATTTCGACCGTCTTGCCGCTCTTCCTTGCTTTATATTCGTGATTAATAATCCAGCAGCCTAGAATACTTGAAGGATGATGCGGCGGAGTGATCGTATGATGGGACTGGGTAAATTTGCGCCCCTTAGCTACAACTGCCTTTGTTATAATTTCTCTAAATTCTGGCATTTGAGCGAACCCTCCTCATGTAATTTCACTTTATCCTATGCGGAGGGATAAACGGGTGTGCTAAAGCCTCGTGTTTTTTTCCAACAGTGCGGATTCCATGTGAAATAGAATGTTATTCTCCTTCTAATAGAGTAAGAAAGAATCTATTTTTCATTTTTTCCTTCTCCATTCCGTTCAAATGATATTGAATGTAAATACAAAAAGGGGTTTTCCCAATAGTCGGTATAATGATCCAAGGGCACTTTTTTTCATATAAAGCTTTATATCGGGCATTGATGATGATCGCGAAAATTCACTCACTCCAGAAATCGAGTAGGAGGGAGCGATTAACTCCCGTCCTCTCACACCACCGTACGTACGGTTCCGTATACGGCGGTTCAATTAAGATAATTGACGCAAGTCTTTATAACTTCCGTGAATAGCTGTTCTCTTTATGCCAGTGGTCACTCCACCCTCCAAGAGGTCTCCCACGGGATTCACCGCTTCCTCCCTCAAGTGAGGTACTACGTTTTCTGTGTTCATCATGACTCACTGAATACCAAGGGCTATTCTCTCTTAATTGTTCGGTCCTTCTTAGTTGTTCTAGACCAACTAATACTATGACCTCTGCTGACTTCTGACGGTTCAGCTACTTATCACTAAGTAGGTTATGAAGAGTACTTCACATATCCGCCAGACCTCCCCGGGTAAGTACATGCACTTTCACACCATCTATCCGCCTCATTTACTCGATATGACCTTCGACAGAAAGAGCTTTGTTTTGTTATGCAAACTCACTCAATCATACCTAGCCTTATATGAGGTTCGTGTTCCTCGGACCGGTGTTTTGCCTCCAGCTTCCTTCAGATTCCGCGTCACCACGGACACCCTTGCTCTTGGCTAACCTCTACTTCTGTCTTCGGGGTTCGGGACTTACACCCTATAGTTCATGTACATGCCGGGCGCACATAGAGAAACCCGACGAGAAAAATGATTTGATCGTCGGGTTTTCTTGCTTAAAAGGGGCTCCTTGGTCAATCTCTTTCGGAGATTAATGATGGTTCCCCGATAGCTTGTTTCTAACTTGAGCTCCGGTTTCTCCTGTCAGTAGGTTTCCGCCTGTAGAAGTAATCACTTCATCTGTCACGGTATTGGATATCGTGTTGGCTACGATCTGCAACAAATCGTTTACATCCACTTGGGATTCTTTAAACTGTTGAACAACGGGAATATCGTCCAATTCTCTCTCAAGCTGTTCGATTTTTTCTTCCGTTTTTTTCAGCGCTTCTGTTTTTCCATAATGTTGAAAATTGACAGCCTGTTTTTGCAAACTTTTAATGTTTGCTATTAATTGTCGAACTTTTTCATTTTCATGAATTTTTGCTTCCGCTTTTTTGAAAAAATCGACTTCTTCCGATTCCGCAATCATTTTCGCCAACTCTTTGGCGCGTTCGACAATGTCGTCTTTTGAGTATTTGGCCACCCTATTTCACCTCGACAGCTTCTCGTTCTACCACCATTTCTCCATTTAATGTCCATGTTTTGGCTTCCGTGATTTTTACTTTGACAATTTGGCCAATGGCGGATTTTGGTCCTTTGAAATTGACCAATTTATTTCTCCGAGTATAACCGGCCAAAACGTCAGGGTTGTTTTTGCTTTCCCCTTCCACCAACACTTCTACAATTTTTCCTTCATATTTTTTCATCGCTTTGGCGGAAAGTTCATTCACAAGTTCATTTAATCGCTGCAAGCGTTCTTTCTTTACTTCCATCGGGACATTGTCTTTCATCTTAGCTGCCGGGGTTCCTTCCCGAGGTGAGTAAATAAAAGTGTAAGCAGACTCAAATCCTACTTCTCGGACAAGGGACAACGTTTCTTCAAACTGCTCTTCTGTTTCGTTCGGAAAACCGACAATAATATCTGTTGTCAACGCCACATCCGGGATCGCTTTTTTGATTTTGCGGACAAGTTCCAAATATTGTTCACGGGTATATTTTCTAGCCATTATCTTTAAGATTTCGCTGGATCCGGATTGAACTGGCAAATGGATATGTTCCATTAAGTTTCCTTTTTTCGCGAGCACTTCAATTAAATGGTCGTCAAAGTCGCGCGGATGGCTAGTGGTAAAGCGAATTCGTGGAATATCAATTTTGCGCAAATCATCCATTAAATCGCCAAGTCCATATTCCATATCGGTAAAATCTTTTCCGTAGGCATTTACATTTTGACCGAGCAACGTGATTTCTTTGTATCCTTGTGCCGCCAGTTGGCGTACTTCTTGAATGATATCTTCCGGTCGACGGCTGCGTTCTTTTCCGCGCGTATAAGGAACAATACAATAAGTACAGAATTTATCGCATCCGTACATAATGTTTACCCATGCTTTAATTTTTCCTTGACGAACTTTCGGAAGATTTTCAACGACATCTCCTTCTTTCGACCACACTTCGACAACCATTTCTTTTGCCATATAGGCTTCATTCAAAATATGAGGGAGACGGTGAATATTATGAGTTCCAAATACCATATCCACATACTGGTATTGCTTAAGCAATTTATTGACTACCGATTCTTCCTGGGACATGCAACCGCATACTCCCAATAGCAGGTCAGGCTTTTCCATTTTCAACGGTTTTAAATGGCCAATTTCTCCAAATACTTTGTTTTCCGCATTTTCGCGGATGGCGCAAGTATTTAAAAGAATCACATTGGCATCTTCCGGTTGATCTGTCGGTTCATAGCCCAATTGCATTAAAATACCTGCCATTACTTCCGTATCATGCTCGTTCATTTGGCAGCCGTAAGTACGAATATAGAATTTCCGGCCTTTTCCCATTCCTAAAAATTCTTCCGGTATGCTGAAATCTTCGTGGTATTTGACTGCTTCTTTTCCTCGGCGTTTGGCATCTTTCATGGAAGGCGGCATAAAGACCCGCTGAAAATATTTGCTGTAATCCTTTTCGGATTTTTTGTCCGAAGGATCAACCGTTTTCACTTGTTGACTTTGCAAACGTTGTTCTTCGTTCATGAAAATCCTCCATTCAGTTTTTAAGTTCCCTATTTTTTCATTATATAGGCTCTTTGTCATGCAGTTCAACTAAATCTACACATTCTCTTAGTATAAGGGGTTTTAGCCAATTAAACAATAGTAAATGCCTAAAGAGACAGAAGACACAAAAACAGCACTCCTCCCTTTTAGGAAGAAGTGCTGTTTTGTCTCATTCTCTTACATAAATTCTTCTACCAACTCATTGAAAAGTTCATCTGATAAACGCAGATCTTGTTGAATTAAAGGTTGTTCTGCGTATCCATGAATTTGTTCTTGATAAGAAGGCTGTTCAGTATTTTGATAAATCAATCCCGTCACTAACCCGTTATGCTCCATTAACGTATTCATAGCCAAGGCGCGATTGGATGGATCATAATTTTCCACATCGCTTAATTTGAATAAATTTTCCTTAAACCAATCATACGTATTGATTTTATTGTACGTCACGCATGGACTAAAGACGTTGATAAAGGCGAAACCTTTATGCTTTATGCCCGCTTCGATTAAAGCAGTCAATTCCTTAATATCGGAAGAAAATCCTTGAGCCACAAATGTCGCGCCTGATGTTAACGCGAGTTCCATCGGAGATAAAGCTGGTTCAATCGATCCATCCGGTGTTGATTTTGTGACAAAGCCGGCTGATGAACGCGGAGATGTCTGTCCTTTCGTCAAACCGTAAATTTGGTTGTCCATCACGATATACGTAATGTCAATGTTGCGGCGAATCGCGTGGATCGTATGAGCCAATCCAATCGCAAACCCGTCGCCGTCACCACCTGCAGCAATAACCGTTAGGTCTTTATTCGCCATTTTCACGCCTTGTGCAATTGGCAACGCCCTACCGTGAGTACCGTGTAGTCCGTAAGAATGAATATAACCGGATATCCGTCCAGAACAACCAATACCTGAAATCACTGCCAGCTGATCAGGCTCCAATCCAACATTCGCAGCTGCACGCTGAATAGCGGCTTGAACTGAGAAGTCTCCGCATCCCGGGCACCAGTTAGGTTTCACATCATTCCGAAAATCTTTAAATGTGGCCATTTCACACAACTCCCTTGTACTGTTTAAATTTCCTGTGGTTGAAATAATTGTTTGCACTCTGTATAAACTTCGCTTGGTAAGAACGGATTTCCATCGTACTTTAAGACATTGACAATCTTTTCCCCGTAGCCCACATTCATTTTAATGATTTTTGCCAACTGGCCTGTAGCGTTGTGCTCTACGACCGCTACTTTTTTCGCTGACTTGATCAACGGCAATAGTTCTTCGCTTGGGAACGGATGAATAAGTCTTATATGAGCATGATTCACTTTCAATCCTTCTTTTTCTAAGCGTCCTATTGCTTCTTCAATGGCTCCGCGTGTCGAGTTGAAGCCAATTAGCAATAAATCTGCTTCTTCATGAGGGCAATTTTTGTAAACAGGCGTATTAAAATGGACATGCTGGATTTTCCGCATGCGTTTATCCATTTGCTGTTTACGATTCAATGGCTTTTCTGAAGGCTTCCCTGTTTCGTCATGTTCCACTCCCGTTACATGGTGGATGCCGTTTTTCATTCCTGGTATCACTCTTGGTGAAATGCCATCTTCCGTTACTTCATAGCGTTTAAAATACCCTTTTTGAGGAAGTTCCGGCAACTCTTCTTGCAGAGGAATCAATTTTCCGCGGCGAATTTCCACTTTTGAATAATCGAGCGGTTCTACTGTTTGTTTTCCTAACGACAATTGCAGATCAGAAAGCACAATAACAGGACATTGATATTCTTCCGCAAGGTTGAAAGCTTCAGCCGTGTCATAGAACGCTTCTTCCACCGTGCTAGGAGCGATGACGATTTTAGGTATTTCACCGTGGTTTCCATACAGCATCGCCAATAGATCCGATTGTTCTTGTTTCGTCGGCAAGCCTGTGGAAGGACCTCCACGCTGAGTATCAATGATCACGATCGGCGTTTCTGTCATGCCCGCTAACCCGATCGATTCCATCATTAATGAAAGACCGGGCCCCGCCGAAGCAGTCAATGCTCGGATTCCGCCGTAGCCGGCCCCTATGGCCATTGTGGCTGCAGCAATTTCGTCCTCCGTTTGGATCACGGTTCCACCAACAAGCGGCAATTTTTTAATTAAATACTCCATAATTTCAGATGCAGGAGTGATAGGGTAAGCCGCCATAAATCGTGCTCCCCCCGCAAGCGCTCCGAGCGCAATTGCATCGTTTCCAATCATAAACATCCGTTTTTTTCCATCAGCCGGGGCAAGTTCAAGATGGCTGATCTGCCCTTCTGTCTCAGACAGCATAAATTGATACCCTTGCCGTATGGCTTCCATGTTTTTCTGTACGACGGCTTCTCCCTTTTTGCCGAAAATTTCTTTCACTACTTCGTGAAATACTTCAACGTCAATATTTAAAATAGCGCAAGTCGCTCCAACCGCCACCATGTTTTTCATAAGAGAAGTTCCAAGATTTGTTGCCAATTCCGTAAACGGAACAGAATAAAGAACCGCTTTTGTATCTTCCGGTTTCTTCGGTTCAAACTTAGAATCGGCGATGATCACGCCATGATCGTTCAGTTCTTTATAGTTAACATCGATTGTTTCTTGGTCAAAAGCCACTAAAATATCCAAATCATCGGCGACAGAATTGACTTTTGTCGAACTAACCCGTATTTTATTATTCGTGTGTCCACCTTTGATTCGTGAAGAAAAGTGGCGATATCCATAGAGATAATAACCTAGCCGATTTAAAGCAATGGAGAAAATTTCTCCAGTACTCTCAATTCCTTCACCTTGCTGCCCTCCAACTTTCCATGAAAGCTGCTCTATCATAAAATTACACCCCTTTATACGTTCACAATAAATTGCATTTACTTCTTACTAGTTTATCATTTTTTCAGTTCATTTCCTATTAATCCTGTTTCGAATAGAAAAAAATTAAAAGAAACCCTCCTTTTTCTGAACTACTCTCTTCTTTCATCAACACTCGTCACTGGGGAAAACGGCTGACAAAATTGTCAAACAAAAAATTTTTCACTTGTCGTGCAGAATAGTATTTTAACAGAGACTCTATAAGAATTTCGTAGTCTTTGTACCGAGACAAACGAGGAATCGTTTTTTCTGTTCCGTCAAAATCCGAGCCAAACCCTAAATGATGTTCCCCACCTAATGAACAGATATGATCAATGTGGCGAATGACATCGGAAATTTGAGTTTGACCGTTTTCCTTTACAAATTCCGGGACAAATGTGATGCCAATCACTCCGTTTTTTTGGATTAAAGCTTTGATTTGATCATCTTTTAAATTTCGAGGATGCTTGCAAATTCGGTAACAATTGGAATGGGACGCGATTGGATACTCAGCCAACTCGATCGTATCCCAAAATGCTTTTTCAGAAAGATGGGAAACATCTGTCCATATTTTTAGTTTATTTAATTCTTTGATCATCGACTGACCAAAATATGTTAAACCTCCCCCGCGCTTTTCCAAAGCGCCATCGGCTGCCGCATTCGCATAATTCCATGTTAGACCAACAGACCGTAATCCTAATCGATAAAGCGCGCGCAACTTCACCAAATTTTCTTCAATTGATTCGCATCCTTCCAGCGTTAAAACAGCTCCCATCTCGTTTTCTTTCAAATTGTCAATATCATGTTTAGACCGTACCAGCTTTATATGAGGATTAGGCTTCAGAATTTTTTCATAAAATAAATCCACCATTTCGAGTGCTGTATCAAAACGATTATGCGACTTCACCCTGGGAGACAAAAAAATCGCAAAACATTGAATTTTGGCGCCCGTATCTACAAGCTGTTGATAGGTTATATGCAGATCGTCCCCATTTTGAAAATCTTTTGTTCCGTCATTCTGAAGTTGATACAATACATCACAATGAGCATCAAAAATCATTTTGAAAACCACCTTTTCGTAATGTCACAAACATAAAAAACCCCTTCAACGAACGGAACTATGTAGATGAGGATGATTTATTTCATTGTAAAATGATCGGGATAATATGTCAAAAAGATTTTTATTTTTGTAACATTCCGTTTCCAATGAATCTTTTAGAAACTTTCGGAGCCGCCTACTGGGTTTGCCTTTAAAAAAGAAATAGCTGTTTTTCGATTTCTTCGAAAAACAGCTTGTAAGATTACCGTGGTTCGACTATTAACTTTATCGCCGTTCTTTCTTCTCCCTCAATTTGAATATCCGTAAACGCAGGGATGCAAATTAGATCAACACCGCTTGGGGCGACAAACCCGCGCGCAATGGCAACCGCTTTCACCGCTTGATTCAGAGCACCGGCCCCAATTGCTTGTATTTCTGCCGCGCCCCTCTCACGAAGAACACCGGCAAGTGCTCCAGCTACAGAATTCGGATTAGATTTTGCTGAAACTTTTAATATTTCCATTTCTTGTTCCCCCTTGTCATTTCCCAATACCGAATGTCCATTCGAGTGAACATGTTTGGTATAAATGATTCCACTGCTACTATATTCTGAAATTTCACTGAATATTCCGGCTTGGTCGCAAAAAAGGGGGAACGAACCTAGCGATTTGCATAGTCTAGCTGCTCATAGAATGAACATAAACCTTATTCGGATAAAAAAGGAGAGTCCTCATTCACGAGAATACGGTCAATTTTTTTCGCCAGCCCTGTTTTATCATGAATATCAATGATACAAGCGCTTAAAAGTTTGCGGCCGTTCTTAGGGACGTCAAAACGAACAGGAAGGCCGGTGAGAAATTTTTTGACAACAGCATCTCGATCCATTCCTAATATCGCATCGTAAGGGCCTGTCATGCCAACATCCGTTAAATAAGCGGTTCCATTTGGCAAAATACGGTTGTCTGCTGTTTGAATATGAGTATGAGTCCCAATGACTGCTGAAACTTTCCCATCGAGATACCAGCCCATCGCTTGCTTTTCACTCGTCGCTTCTGCATGAAAATCAACAAAGACGATCGGAGTCCGTTCTCTAGCTTTCTTAATAAGGGAATTCGCTGCCTGAAACGGGTCATCCAAAGCAGGCATAAACGTTCGGCCTTGAAGACTGATCACAGCCACTTCAAAACCATTGGCTTTTACAAATATCATTCCTTTTCCTGGTGTTCCGTTCGGAAAGTTGGCGGGACGGACCAATTGTTTAGCATCATCGATAAATTGAAAAATCTCTTTGTTATCCCAAGTATGGTTTCCAAGGGTGATCGCATGGGCCCCGAGGTTTAAAAAACCTCTGTATATTTTTTCGGTAATCCCCCTGCCGCCTGCTGCGTTTTCTCCGTTGATAATGATGACATCAGGACGGTATTTATCTTTTAATTTCGGCAGATATTCTGAAACCATATCTCTTCCTGGTGATCCGACGACGTCGCCGATAAAAAGTAGCTTCATATGTATTTCCTTTCTATTTTGTAATTTTGCTCAATGAAGAAAGATATAGCAGTTCTTAGGATAATGGCATCATTTAATCGTTGGCATTAGCTTTATTCAATGAAACACTTTGAATGAAGCCTTTTTGGCAAGGACTGTTACTCTAAATAAAGCGGTGTGAAATCTCACACCGCTTTTACTTCGCATATTCTACAGCCCTTGTTTCACGAATGACTGTGATTTTAATGTGACCAGGATAATCTAACTCTTCCTCAATCTGTTTGCGAATGTCTCTTGCCAGCCGATGTGCTTCTAAGTCATCGACTTGTTCAGGTTTCACCATGATTCGTATTTCGCGTCCCGCTTGAATGGCGTATGATTTTTCCACGCCTTCGTGAGATTCGGAAATCTCTTCTAATTTTTCGAGACGGCGGATATAGTTTTCAAGCGTCTCGCTTCGAGCTCCTGGTCTGGCCGCGGATAACGCATCAGCCGCCGCCACCAATACGGAAATCACAGATGTTGGTTCCGTATCTCCGTGGTGGGAAGCAATGCTGTTGATCACTACTGGATGTTCTTTGTACTTGGTTGCAAGTTCTACTCCAATCTCAACATGGCTTCCTTCTACCTCATGGTCCACCGCTTTTCCGATATCATGAAGAAGTCCTGCACGGCGGGCTAAAGTTTCATCTTCACCCAATTCCGCTGCCAACAGGCCGGCAAGATAGGCCACCTCTTTGGAATGATTCAGAACGTTTTGGCCGTAGCTCGTCCGGAATTTTAAACGTCCCAAAATTTTAATTAAATCAGGGTGAAGTCCGTGAACCCCCACTTCAAAAGTCGTTTGTTCGCCAACTTCGCGAATATATTCGTCCACTTCTCGTCTTGATTTTTCCACCATCTCTTCGATTCTTGCCGGATGGATTCTTCCATCCTGCACCAGCTTTTCAAGAGCGATTCGCGCAGTTTCACGGCGAATGGGGTCAAAACCAGACAAGATTACCGCTTCCGGTGTATCATCAATGATGAGGTCTATCCCCGTTAGTGTTTCGAGTGTCCGGATATTACGTCCTTCCCGTCCAATAATGCGTCCTTTCATTTCATCGTTTGGAAGGTTGACAACAGAAACGGTTGTTTCAGCCACATGCTCAGCGGCACACCGTTGAATGGCCAGCGACAGAATTTCTTTCGCCTTTTTGTCAGCCTCTTCTTTCACGCGAATTTCATGCTCTTTTATCATAAGAGCCGTCTCGTGGGACAATTCATTTTCAACGCGTTCCAAAATAATGGAACGGGCTTCTTCGCGAGTGAGACCCGAGATACGCTCCAGTTCGGCTTTCTGCGTTCGCACCATCTCGTCCACTTTGCTTTCCATCTCTTCAATATGTTGTTGTCTTTCAGCTAGAGAATCTTCCTTCTTTTCCAGCATCGACTCCCGATTATCCAAGAGTTCATCTTTGCGGTCAAGGTTCTCTTCTTTTTGCAATAAACGATTTTCTTGTTTCTGCAATTCGTTTCTTCGTTCACGAATTTCTCGTTCCGCTTCTGTACGAAGCTTATGAATTTCATCCTTTGCTTCCAGCAGGGATTCTTTTTTCACCGATTCCGCCTCGCGCTTTGCGTCTTCAATGATTTGATCCGCAATACTCTTTGCCCCTGCGATTTTATGCTCAGCAATGGATTTTCGAACAAAATAGCCAACAACTACACCGACGATTAGGCCAAGCAAAATGGAGATGATTATAATGGATGTCATTGTTTCACCTCCTCTTGCTATGAACTTGTATCATGCTTCTAACATGTCGGCTTGTACATTGTTTCCCTATCAATATACAGCGCGCTAGGCTTGCCAATTTTAGTGTGAAAAAATGTAAAATATACATATTAATTTTAAGGCTGGAAAAAATCATTGTCAAGCTTTTGTCAAATACAGCGTTGGTTATAAACGAGAAAGGGAGCGACCCTGCAGGATGAAAATTCATGAAACTTTGTGTTGAATCGCATCCGATCGAGCAAAACCGTCCAAAGTGACAAGGAACGGATGTAATCCGCAACATACATTAAGCGAGCTCGTTTGCCAAACAAGCCTCTAATAAAATACCTAAGAATAAAACCATTTAGTGAATCGCTCGCTGTCTTGCGGTACAGCACCCCCAAAGCCAACCTGTGCTACAGCAAAGCACCCTCCAATCATCACCCATAAAAAAATACCCGTCCAAAACTTGTAAATTTCAAACTACCCGCTTTAAAAATGGATCAGCTAAAATAGGTCATGTCTCCAACTCCGCTGCTAAAAATGAGAATCCAATAAGATTAAAGGCCAAGAAATCAAGAGTAGTGTCCTTATAACAGAATCGATTCCGAACAAAACTTGTCTTAGAAGTTTGTCCAAATAGCCACATCGACTGTGCCTGTCAGCTGATAATGTGGTCTCACCCACAGGTTAGACTTTCAAAACTCCCGCAATGTTTTTTCCTCATTGAACGGATTCACTAAAGATGAGTGCCAGACAGTTGCGACAACTGAGCAAAACCATCTCCATCAGAACAGCTCCACCTGAAAGTTTCCACTTTTTTGTCTTTCTGCAATAGTCCCTGCTCTTTTCAAATACAGAGTCAGTACCACCATAACCAGATGGAAGAAGGTTTATTCTCCCCAATTGAAAAAAGCAAAGCGAACGCTTTGCTTTTTATGCCTCATCATCGAGCAAGCTGAAATTTTCTTGTTCCTCCTCGTGGTTTTCCGGCTCAGCAGGAGGGGTGTCCAAACCGTAATGTTCCCGAATTTTATACATGATTTCATCGCGGATCTCTGGATTTTCTTTTAAAAACTGTTTGGCATTTTCACGTCCTTGCCCTAGTCTTTCTTCATTGTAGGAATACCACGAACCGCTTTTTTGGATAATGTCGAGCTCGGAGCCGAGGTCGATAATTTCCCCTTCTTTCGATATTCCTTCACCGTACATAATATCCACATCTGCGGTGCGGAAAGGCGGCGCCACTTTATTCTTCACTACTTTAATTCTCGTTTTATTGCCGACCATTTCATTTCCTTGTTTCAGCGTCTCTGCACGGCGGACTTCCAAACGAATCGATGAATAGAATTTCAGCGCCCGTCCGCCTGGCGTCGTTTCAGGATTTCCAAACATAACGCCTACTTTTTCGCGGATTTGATTGATAAAAATGGCAATCGTTTTGGACTTGTTAATGGCTCCGGACAGTTTGCGAAGCGCCTGGGACATCAATCTCGCTTGCAAACCGACGTGGGAATCACCCATTTCTCCTTCAATCTCCGCTTTCGGAACAAGAGCTGCCACTGAGTCGATCACGATAATATCAACGGCTCCACTACGAACCAATGCTTCAGCGATTTCTAACGCTTGTTCACCGGTATCCGGCTGTGAAAGCAAAAGTTCATCAATATCGACACCCAGTTTCTGAGCATAAACGGGATCCAGCGCGTGCTCAGCGTCGATAAAAGCCGCTTGGCCACCTCGTGCTTGCACTTCAGCAATTGCATGCAAAGCTACCGTTGTTTTCCCTGAACTTTCAGGACCATAAATTTCGATGATCCGACCTCGCGGATATCCACCTACCCCCAGCGCCGCATCCAAAGCAAGAGAACCGCTTGGAACAGTAGATACGTTTCGGTCCGTTTGTTCGCCCAATTTCATAATGGATCCTTTACCAAATTGTTTTTCTATTTGCTTTAACGCCATTTCTAACGCCGCTTGACGATCATTCACTCGCTATTTCCTCCTCAAATATCAATCTATTAAAAGCATATGGTTTTCCTCATTGATTTTGGATTTTATTCAACAGTATCTTCCAGAGCTGTTTTTTTGTTAAAGCCTACTAATAATATAAATGTTTCTGAAACGATTTACAAGCAAAAATCGAACATTTATTCGTCATTATTATTTTTCAAAATACCATGTTCAGCTGATCCTAATTTTTCCAGCTATTGCTAAAATTCACACGCTCTTGTTCATAAATTGGATTGAAAGTAAAAAAAAGAGGGGGGAAAATGTCCAAGAGAGGGATTAATGGTGGATGGTCACACGAAGAGAAATTGTCTGGATCATTTTCTACTGAATATTTTAAAACAAAGCAGAATGAAAAGCAAACAAAAGAAGAAAAAGGATTGAGTCAAGTATTTGTGGGCAGTTTTTTTCTCCCTAACAATGAAAGCGGATTCACCATTTTAGGGTACTCTCTTGATAAAAAATTTGTCTTTTTTAAAATCCGGCCAACTCCTTTAAAGTCTTGTACACTGGAATATTTGCCTTACCTTTTAGGTATAGGAGATTGTCTCTTGTGACTTCACCAATTGTACTTGTCACCTTTTCTACGTAATGTTTTGGTGGATTCTTTTCCTCCTTGGTTTCTGTCCATCTTTCGACTTTCCCAAATAATGTTTTCAATGCCAGATTGTCTAGGAAAGCCACCAATCCAGTAATCATGGCACTTACGCCTTTTTCTACCCAGCTACGTCCATTTTTGAGCCTTTTTGCGAAGACACTCATCGTTCCCTCGGCACTTCCCATTGGACGCATTCCTTTGGTGTCAATACCTTGTTCTTGGAGCCACTTCCGGTAATCCCCGAGGGCTTCAGGATATTTTTCTAGTTGACGAATCAATTGGTCAAGACGTTCTTCCTGATCCTCTGTCTCTAGTGTTCCAACAGCACTGTTTAATTCCGTAAGTAGTTTCTGACTGTCATAGGACGCTAGTGCCTTTTGCATTTGGCGATAGCGAGGATGCTTACGGAATAAGCTGCGAATATCCCTTGCCACGTGGAAACGGTCAATTGAAAAGAATGCCCTGCCTTTAAAATGGTCTCGACAGGCTGTAATCCATCCGGCACCATCCCCGTTTATTACTAGCTTATGGACAGTTGGGTCATACTCGAAGTTTTCAATGAGAAAATCCTCAAACGCCTCCCAAAATGGCTGGTTCCCACGGTGAATAAAATGGCGTTTGTCTTTCAAACTTACTCGTTTTCCGTTGATTTCCCAGCCCTGATGAACCGCTGCAATTTTTTCTTCCTTGCCCCGTTTTCCTTTTCCTTGACGTTTCACATATAGGCCGTCCACTTCCACGAATAGGACAGGATAGTTTACAGGCTGTCGCTCTTTTGGGATACTTTCAATCTGTAACAGGTGTTGACGTATAGCTTCGTGACTAATCACTCGGTATCCTAAAAGTGTTTCAAGCGTGTGTTCTGCCTTTCGATAGGATGGCCCTGTAATGGCAAGCTCTAGAGCCGCTTCTTCTATCAGCGGACTAAAGGAGCCGGTCCCTTCGAATTCCAAAGAGCGATCAAGCAGATAGACATATTCACCTTTCTCCCTGTCTCGGTAGTAGTTCCGTTTCACCTTTATTTCTCCAAAAAGACTGATAATAGTGGTGATACGCTTATCGAGTAGACGATAACGCTTTTTATTTCGTTCTTCAGCAATCTGCTTGTCCATGTCCTCTAATAGTGTTTTCATGACCTTTGAGAAGGTTTCCTGTAATTGCCTCCAAACTAATTGCTCAATCTGTTTTAAATTTGGATATACTGTGTTATTCTTTTGCATGAGGGGTTACTCCTTTGTTTGTGATTTAGTTTTGGTTGACTAAGATTCTACCAAGGAGTAACCCTCTTTTTCATGTTATTTGCTTATTAACTACCGCGCTTTCGCTTGGTGGCCCCCTCATTTGTTGAGCGTTCTAACGTTCCCTCAACAAATGAGGGGGTTAAATTTTGCCCACAATAATTTTACTCATACAAGAAAAAGAGAGCAATACGCCCCCTTTTCAAATTGTTTATATTTCAAGCTTTTCAGCCGAAATGCCGGTTGCTTTTTCGATAGCTTGATTGAGATCGGCAATTAAATCTTTCGGAGATTCCAGTCCAACAGAAAGACGAATCATTTCTTCACTGACACCTGCTAATTTCAACTCATCAGCTGATAGCTGTTGATGTGTAGTGGAGGCCGGATGGATTATTAACGATTTTGCATCGCCCACATTGGCGAGATGCGACCAAAGTTGAATGTGATCAATGAGCTTTTTCCCGCTTTCTCGACCGCCTTTAATGCCAAATACCACAATAGAGCCGAAGAAATTATTTAAGTATTTTTTGGCCAATTCATGGGAAGGATGATCGCTTAAGCTAGGATGAGACACCCATTCCACTGCTGGATGCTTCAGCAAATAGTCAACAATGACTTTCGTGTTATCGTGATGTCTTGGCAAACGAAGATGCAACGTTTCTAATCCTTGCAATAGCAAAAACGCACTATGCGGGCTTAAAGATGCCCCAAAATCACGCAATAGCTGTGCGCGGAGTTTTGTTGCAAACGCAGTTCCTCCTAAATCGGCATAACGCAAACCGTGATAAGTTGGGTCCGGTTCGATAAAATCAGGGAATTTTTCATTATTCCAATCAAAGTGGCCGCCGTCTACAGCAACTCCGCCAATAACTGTTCCATGACCGCCAATCCATTTTGTTGCCGAGTGAACGACAACATCGGCTCCCCATTTGATTGGATTGGAACCATATGGTGACGCAAACGTATTGTCTACAATCAACGGAATCCCATTTTCATGGGCAATGGCCGCAACTTTTTCAACATCCAACACATTTAGACTTGGATTTCCGATGATTTCTCCGAAAAGAGCTTTTGTTCGTGGAGTGATCGCTTTTCGAAAATTTTCAGGATCTTGAGCATCGACAAATTTTACATGAATCCCATATTTAGGAAAAGTAGCAGAAAACAAATTATAAGTACCGCCGTACAATTCAGACGCTGCGACAATTTCATCTCCTGCACTCGCAACATTTAAAACGGAGAGCGCGATAGCTGCCATGCCTGAAGAAAATGCTACAGCGGCAGTACCTCCTTCAAGCGCCGCCACTCTTTTTTCAAATACATCAACAGTTGGATTGGTAATCCGGGTATAAATATTCCCTTCTTTTTTTAGTCCAAATACAGCGCTCGCGTGTTCCGTATCCGGAAACACATAAGAAGTAGTTTCATAGATCGGTACTGCACGGGCACCCGTCGCAGGATCAGGTATTTGCCCTGCATGCAATAATTTTGTGTCTTTTTCCCATTGCTCGTTTGCCATAATAAAACCTCCCGAAAAATTCGAAGATTGAAATTTCAGCGACTTATCTGAGAATAGATCCCATCCTGATGGATGAGGAACAGTAAAAGCCCTCTTCCAATAAGAAGAGGGCTTGAGTTCATCATTTCCCTTCTTATCTTCCAGATCATTTCCTGATCTGTAGGAATTAGCACCTTTTCAAGCATTGATTTCTTGAAGGTTGCCGGGCTTCTTCGGGCCTATTCCCTCCGCCACTCTTGATAAGAGTCAATTCTGTTACAATATTGAATTGTGTGGCTCTTGTTTAAAGAATAGCGCAATAAAAAAGAAAAGTCAATCATTTTCAGCAAATTACTGACAAGTTCGCAGCAAAAAATGACAACCGTATTTAGCTGTACGGTTACGAATTTGATTCCGATCCCCTGCAAGCTTCAGCAATACGGCCTTTGATTCTTTTCCTTTTTCAGAAATGCCGATCCAAACAGTTCCAGGAGGATTTTCTTCCAAAGAATCGGGTCCTGCTACTCCCGTAAAGCTGATTCCAATATCAGCGTTAAGCTTTTTCCTTACATTTTCAGCTAACTCTTTCGCACACTGCTCACTGACCGCTCCGAACGTATCAAGCGTCTTTTTTGAAACATCGACCAGATGCTCTTTCGCTTCGTTTGTATAACAAACAATCCCGCCTTTTAAAACAGCGCTTGCTCCTGCAACAGCGGTAATCATACTTTGAAACAGTCCTCCGGTCAAACTTTCAGCGCAGGCAATCGTCTTATTTTGTTGTTTCAGCTTCTGTACTAATTCAGCTGCAATCGTAGTTTGTCCATAACCGTAAAAGTATTCGCCAACACGGTTTAAAATCTCTTTTTCTACTTTGTCTATCATCTCATTAGCTGTCTCTTTTGATCGGTGCTTCGCCGTAAGTCGGATGGTCACTTCTCCGTCGCCAGCTAAAGGCGCAATGGTCGGGTTTGTTTGGTTCATAATCATATCTTCAATCTCTGTCTCCAACTGCGATTCTCCGATGCCAAAGAAACGCAATACGCGTGAAACAATGCTTTCTTGGCGATCCAAAACATTTAATATAGCCGGCCTTCCATATTTTTCGAACATCGGCTGCATTTCTTTTGGCGGCCCCGGCAAAAGCATATAAAATTTATTTTTTGATTTCACAAACATACCGGGAGCCATGCCGTTTTCATTCGGCAAAACAAGACAATCCTCTAGAACAAGAGCTTGTTTTTTGTTATTTTCCGTCATCTCACGGCCTATTTTAAGGAAATATTGACGAATTCCTTTAAACGCTTCGTCGTTCAAAACGAGTTTCTTGCCTAGATGCGCGGCAATGGTTTCTTTTGTTAAATCATCACGTGTCGGGCCAAGACCACCTGTAAAAATGATGAGATCTGCTCTTTCTTCTGCTTTTTGAATCGTTGAAAGAAGCCGATCGCTGTTATCCCCGACAACGGTTTGATAAAATACGTTGACGCCCATTTCAGCCAAATGACGAGAAAGAAATTGTGCATTCGTATTGACGATTTGGCCGAGTAGAAGTTCGGAACCAACCGAAATAATTTCAGCATTCATAAAATAGTCCTCCTCAATCATATAGAGATCCAAACAGAAAAAGGCCGCTCTTCAACAAGAACGAAAGTGCATAACCGTCTTTTTCGAGTTCTTGGATGAGCCAGCCTTTCTAGTTGTTTCATTTCATTTTACTTGGAGTTTTTAAATGCATGTGCATTTTTGGCGAAATAATCCCAGCCTGACCATAACGTGAAAAAGAGCGCTACCCAAAGGGCAAAATCCGCAAACGGAATCGAGAAATTTTCAAACAAAATATTATGAAGAAGCAACGCAGAAATCGCAATGATTTGCGTCCATGTTTTAATTTTTCCAAGCATATTGGCCGCAACTACTTCTCCTTCCCCAGCAAGTACAAGGCGAAGCCCTGTCACCGCAAACTCGCGGCTGATGATCAAAATGACGATCCAAGAAGGAGCATATCCCAATTCAACCAGTATAATAAACGCAGCCGAAACTAACAATTTGTCCGCAAGCGGATCAAGAAATTTTCCCAGGTTCGTGACCAAGTTGTACTTTCGTGCAAAATGTCCGTCAATCCAATCGGTGGTCGAGGCAAGGATAAATACAAGGGCCCCCACGAAGTGAGTCACAGGCATGGTTGTCCCTAGAATGGTGATGTTTCCCCAATTGAATGGAACAACAAGCAAAATAACGAAGATTGGAATTAAACATATACGTGATACAGTAATTTTGTTTGGTAAATTCACAAGAAGTACCCCCACTATTCCATCGAAAACAGTATCCTAAACAATTTTAATTAATTTATTGCGCCGATTTACGATTTTGAATGATGATGTCCTGGCGAACGACCTGATTTGCAGGGATTTTATATTGAACGGTTTGACCATTCACTTTAATCTCTGTCGCAGGTGCAAAACCGACCACAATTTTCGCTTGACTGTGGCCTTTCAAATCAAACGTTTGCGTTTGTCCTTTTCGAAGCAAATTAGAAAAATACGATTTTCCGCTTTCATCGGTCACTTGAATCCAGCTTTCACCCGTTGAAGCAATCGATATTTTGAAATCTTTCGCATTCGTCAATTGGTAAACCGTTTGTCGACCACTAGACTGAACAGCTTTCAACTCGGATTGATCCTTTTTGTTCGCTTCTTTTTTGTCCGTTTTAGACGTTTTTTCTTCTTTCTTCGCTTCTTTTTTCGTTTCTTTCTTCTTGCTGACGGAATTTTCCTTAACAGGCTCTACATTTTTGGATTGCTCCACTTTGACCGTATGATCATTTCCGCTTTTTTCATTTCCGCCGTCTTTTGGAATCAATGCCCATACAAGAAAAATCGCTCCGATAATAAACACAGCTACAATAATCTTCGGCAAATAATCGAAAAACTTTCCCGAAGCCCCGCCGGAAACAGTCCTTCGCGAAGACGGTTCTATCCGCGTCACTCGCTGAGGAATTTCATCTTCATGAGAGTCCGGAATTTCATTTTTATATTCATTGAAAATTTCTTCAGCATCAAGCCCTACAGCCTCCGCGTACTGCTTAATAAAGGCTCGAACATAAAATTTTCCCGGCATCAGATCATATTTTCCTTCTTCAATGCCGGCCAAATATCTTTTTTGAATCTTGGTCATTTCCTGAACGTCATCAAGGGTAAGCCCCTTCGCTTCCCTTGCTTCTTTCAAGCGGTTTCCTAGTTCTGTCACCGTAAACACCTTCCAATTTTAAAAGTCAAATCCTTCGAACTCAGAATTCTGAAAAAGTTGATTTTTATACATCAAGTCGTATGTAATTTCTTCATTTGGATTATTGCGCAATTCGATGATATAGTCAAAATCATCAATGGAATATTCGCTGTTTTGGACAAAAATATCAGGATGCTCAATTACTTTTACGGCCGGGATCCGCATAATTTCTCTAATGAGCTGCCAATGTTTTTCATTTGCTTTCCTTACCGAAACGGCTCCGTCAATAATAAAAATATTTTGGTCGCTGTATTCTTCCCGAAACAATTGACTGCGGACAGTCTGCTTAATCAGCGTTGAAGAAACAAAAAGCCATCTTTTATTGGCGCAGACGCTTGCCGCTACAATGGATTCTGTTTTGCCTACACGCGGCATCCCGCGAATTCCAACCAGTTTATGACCTTCTTGTTTAAATAATTCCGCCATAAAATCAACCAGTATTCCTAATTCATCTCGCACAAATCGAAAAGTCTTTTTGTCATCAGCGTCATGGGTGATATATCTTCCATGACGAACAGCCAAACGATCTCTTACTTTAGGCTTTCGAAGTTTTACAATTTTAATCGTGTCCATTGTTCGCAAAATGGATTCAAGGCGGACAATTTGTTCTTCCGTTTTAGCCAATAGAAGCATGCCCCGTTTTCCTTGATCAACCCCGTTGATTGTCACAATATTAATTGAGAGCATGCCGAGCAATGAAGAAATATCGCCTAAGAGCCCAGGACGGTTCTTTTGTATTTCGTATTCTAAATACCACTCTTGTTTTTCCATAAAACCCTCCAAGTGACAATCCGGGTGGTAATAAACATCTAGCTATTATGATAAATGATTTTCGCCATTTTTTAAAGAAAAAAAAGAGAGGGATTTCCCTCTCTAATGAGTCCCGTTATTTTGCACAAGTTTTACCATGACATTAGCAATGGCATGTTGTTCTTCTGGGGAAGCGACAGACCAAAGATCGGCCAACACCCGTTGCTGCTCATTTTTCGGATCTACTTGGTTTGCAAGGTAGTTGCCGATTTGATAAGCAATATCGCTGATTGCTTGCTGATTCATTCCTTGATCTTTCGCTTGATTTAAACGGTCTCCTAGAAAATCTTTCCATTGTTCCCAGCTATCAAGTACAGACATTCATTGAACCTCCCTTTAGTGAGATACAAGTATAGTTTGTAACGTCTGCACAAAAATATACATTCTTAAACCGGGTTTATTCATCTATGTTCGTAAAAGACATTCGTTTTGAATTATGTGTACCAGCCACCGTTCACCGCCAATATTTGACCGGTTATGTAAGAAGATTGATCAGATAACAAAAACGCGATGGCTTCAGCCACTTCCTCCGGGGCGGAAAGCCTCCTCATTGGGATTTCCTCTTTTAAAATCGACAATTCCTCTTCCGACAGCTGTTCGGTCACCATTTTGGTTGCGACTGCTCCTGGCGCCACTGCATTAACGCGGATTCCACTCGCAGCCACTTCTTTGCTTAGCGCCTTTACAAAAGCGATTTGTGCACCTTTTACAGCTGAGTAGGCGACTTCATATGCGGCCCCCGTCTGTCCCCAAATGGAACTGACAAGTACAATTTGGCCTTTCCGTTTCGCAGACATTTTGGGCAATATCGATCGAATGAGCAGCAACGGACTTCGTACATGCACAGCAAGAAGTTCATCCACTTCGACAGTCGACATGTCTTGAAGCAGCCCATAATAGGAATTCCCGCTCGCATAAACGAGGGCATCAACGGAAAAAAGGCTTTCGACCAAAGTGGTGATTCCGTCATCCGTTCTTAAATCTGCTTGAATAGGAATGATTTCTAAACCATATGGTTTGAGATCATTCATCAAGTTTTGGATGGACTCACGGTTTTGATGATAATGAAGGTACAAATTCCATCCGTTTTGGGCCAATACTCGAGCAGCTGCTTGACCAATTCCCCCGCTCGCCCCGGTAATTAAAGCAAACTTTTTCATATTATAAACTTACTCCCTTATTTTTTAACTACAATTCCTTTATAAGTTTACATTTTCTATGTTAGCCGTTCAGCCAATTTGAGAAATTTCATCTCTTAGTAGTAAGAGCAAAACACATGGACTCATGGATGAAAAACAAAATCAACTTTTCATCCGCAATAATTTTCCGTACGGATGAAAAGTTGTGATTCATTCAACACAAATTAGATACGTTAGGCGCTTTTTGTCTACTCCTGATATAAAATCGTACGTTATTTGGGTGTAACTTGAAAAGTGGTTAATCGATTAGGAGCAATCAATTCGGCTGCTACTTTTTTTATGTCATCAAATGTCAGTTGTTCAAGAGTTGGCACTACATCAAAAAGATTCATTTCATGAAAAGCGTACCGCGTAAACTGATTGGCAATAAATTCCGGAGAATTCAGCGATCTTAAAAACGCACCAATTTTTTTCTTTTTCGTTCTTTCAAGTGCATCTTCCGTTAAATAAGCGCCTGTTTTCGCGTCCAGTAAAACGGATTGGATGCGTTTAGCAAATTCATCCGGATTCATTGTATCACTGCCAATCATCGCAAAGCCAAATCCCTCTTCCTGCGTGAAATCGAAAAAGAATGAATCGTCAATCAAACCTTTTTCGTACAAGTCAAAATAATTTTGAGAGCTTTTTCCGAACAGCATCTCCAACAATACATTGATGGATAATTCATACCGCAGCATTTCAATTCCTTTAATATCGGTCTTTGCGCCTTTTATGCCCACATAGCACTTCGGCGTTTTTACATCCATAGGTAGAACCCTGAGCTTTTCTTTTACATCTTCCGGTTCTTTTTCAAAGTGACGCCTGATTTCCGGCTGGTTTTGATAGTTCTTTTTCGATTGATTTTCCCTTACTTGATTCATGATTTCTTCCGGATTGACCGGCCCCACAACGAAGAGCAGCATATTACTTGGATGATAAAAAGTGTAGTAGCATTCGTACAATAGGTCTTTTGTGATTTTATCAATGGATTGGATCGTGCCCGCAATATCGATGCGAACCGGGTGATGATGATACATATTTTCAATTAAGCCGAAATAAACACGCCAATCGGGGTTGTCCTCATACATGGTAATTTCTTGACCGATGATCCCTTTTTCCTTTTCTACCGTTTTTTCGGTAAAATAAGGATCTTGAACAAAATTAATCAACGTTTCCAAATTTTGCTGCACGTTGGAGGTGCTGGAAAAAAGATAAGTGGTTCTTGTGAAAGTGGTAAAAGCGTTGGCAGACGCTCCTTGTTTGCTAAACTGCTGAAAGACATCGCCATCTTCCTTTTCAAACAATTTATGTTCAAGAAAATGGGCGATTCCATCCGGAACATGGGTGAATTGATCCTTACTGAGCGGAACAAATTCATTATCCACAGAACCGTATTTCGTTGTAAAAGTCGCATAAGTTTTGTGAAATCCTTTTTTCGGGAGAATATAAACGTCAAGTCCATTGCTCATTTTTTCATAGTACAATTCTTCTTGGAGCTGATCAAATTGAATTTTTTCCATCAATTAAGCCCCTCCTGTCCAGATAAAAAGTAAATGGTATCCATTTCAATTTTTTCGGCCACTTTGACAATTTCTGAATCAGATGCTTCCACAATTCCTTGCAGCCAGTCTTCCACTGTGACATTTTTCTTCGCCAGCACATTATGATAAAGCATTTCAATTAAACCTCGCTGAGTATCAATGGTTTCCAACAATTGATTATGAATGACCGCTTTCGTTTGTTCGATTTCCTTGTCGGAAAAGTCTCCGTTTTTCATCGCTTCAAGCTGTTTGCGAATGATGGCAACCGCTTTTTCATAATTTTTACTTTCAATGCCGGACATGACCATCATTAACCCTTTATGGCTTTCAAGACGACTGGAAGCATAATAAGCTAAGCTTTCTTTTTCCCGAACGTTTAAAAACAGTTTTGAATGAGAAAATCCCCCGAATATTCCATTAAATACTTGCAGCGCAAAATAATCGGGATCGCCGAATGACACATGAGTTCGGTATCCAATATTTAATTTTCCTTGCTTTACATATTGCTGCTCTTTCACTACTTTTACTTCCGATCGCGAAGGAATCGAGCGTTTTTTCACTAATTTTGGCTGCCGATCCGACAGTAAGAACAATTGGTCGCAAACATCTTCCACTTCCTCGAAATCTACATCACCAACGACATATAAATCCAGTTCGTCCTCTCGGAGCGCTCTCTCATAATATTGATACAGACTTTCTGAAGAAATGGAATCGACATCGTCCAAGCGCCCATATGGATGCAACGCATATGGTTCATTTTCACACATTTCCTCTATGAGACGTTGGCTCGCATAACGCATTTTGTCGTCAAACAACGATTGCAATCGCTGTTTTAAAATCCGTTTTTCACTCGTCACGGATGATTCATGAAATCGGCCGTTTTCTGCATTGGGTGCAAGTAAAATAGAAGCTAAAAAATCAAGTCCTGTACGTAATAATGGCGTCTTCTCTTTTAAAAATTTTTCATTGGCGAGTTCAATGGAAAAACTCATAATGTGGTATTCGCCTTTTTTGCCAACATCCACAAAAAAATTAGCCCCATACAGCTCTTCCAAATAAGATTGGAGGGATGTGGTTGTCGGATATTTCTTGGAGCTGTTTTGCAGCACGTAAGGGAGAAGGGCTCTTAAAGTAACCGTCTCATTTTCAAGAGGTGCTTTCATCTTCCACACAATTGTATTCGTTTTGTATTGATCGGTTTTGACAAAATGAAGGGTATAGCCCTTTTTCTTTTTGACTATTTCATCCACCACTGTCATCTCTATTTCCTCCTTTTTTATCTCCATCTTCATCAAAGGCATTTTGTTTTTCATCGTTCTAAAACATCATTCAGGATGGCAGCGACATTTGCCCTTAAAGATTGTCAGCCTTTTCTGCTAAACCCACCATGCGGTAAAAACCCATTCGTCTCGCTTTATTTTATGAAAAGCCAATTCAACTATACATGTTATTAACGGTGATTAGCAAGTTTTTCCTCTTATTTAGTTTACATAATATTTTTATGATAACTATTATACCGTCCTTTTTCCAAAAGTCCCTTCATTTACATTTTCTTAGAGAATGATTCACTATTACGGAATAAGCTTCAACGATCCATCCAACAGCGGAAAATATTCAGATGCTAGTTCAAAATGCAGCTTTGAGGTGTTTGGTGGAAAAATCGCATTTCAGTTGTAATGGTCACGCTTTTTTAAATATCGTGCTGAGCGCCATAAAACACAGGAGCAAAAGCGATCGAGCAGTCTAATTAATTTCATCAATGACTTCATTTGCCCAATACAAAAGTTCCTTAAAAATGAAAAAAGGCTGCGTTTGCAGCCTTTTTAAGAGGTTTGTTGTTCAGATGGTTTTGGTATCAGCACAGCCCGTGGCTTGCTGCCTTCATAAGGACCGACAACTCCTCTTGCTTCCATTTCATCAATTAATCTTGCTGCCCTCGTATATCCAATTCGAAATCTCCGCTGCAGCATAGAAACGGAAGCAGTTTGCATTTCCGCAACTAATTGAACAGCTTCATCGTACAATTCATCCTCTACTTCTGACGATGTTTCCGGCAAATCATCTGGAATCATATCTTCTTGATACTGCGCTTTTTGTTGCGATATGACAAAATTCACCACTTCTTCGACTTCTTCATCTGAAAGAAAAGCTCCTTGAACCCGTATTGGCTTAGAAGCACCAACAGGAAGAAAAAGCATATCTCCTCGTCCAAGCAATTTTTCAGCGCCACCCATGTCCAAAATGGTTCGCGAATCCGTTTGAGAGGAAACAGCAAAAGCAATTCGTGAAGGAATATTAGCTTTAATCACCCCGGTAATGACATCTACAGATGGTCTTTGAGTAGCGATAATTAAGTGAATTCCAGCCGCGCGTGCCATTTGGGCAAGTCGGGTGATCGAGTCTTCCACATCGCTTGAAGCCACCATCATTAAATCTGCCAGCTCGTCTACAATCACTACAATATAAGGAAGAAGCGGTTGTTTATCCCCCGTTTCGCTATTATGCCGCCTTACGTGTTCATTGTAGCCTTCGATATTTCTCGTACCGCTGTGTGAAAACAGTTCATAGCGGCGTTCCATTTCACCCACCACTTTTTTTAGAGCTTGAGAAGCTTTTTTCGCGTTGGTCACCACAGGAGCCAACAAGTGAGGGATTCCATTATAAACATTTAACTCTACCATTTTCGGATCAATCATCATTAATTTGACTTCATGCGGCTTAGCACGCATGAGAATACTTGTAATAATCCCATTAATGCACACGCTTTTACCGCTTCCGGTTGCCCCCGCAACCAGCAGATGGGGCATTTTATTAAGTTCCGCAAGCACTGCTTCACCGGTAATATCGCGTCCAAGTCCGATTAATAATTTGGAATCGGGACGATCGTTATTTTTGCTTTCGAGCACTTCCCGCAAGCTAACCATCGCTACTTCTGAATTCGGGACTTCGATTCCGATCGCCGACTTTCCGGGGATTGGAGCTTCCATTCGAATGTCCTTCGCCGCCAATGCCAATGCAAGATCGTCGCTTAAGCTGACAATTTTGCTGACCTTGACTCCAATATCTGGATGAACTTCATATTTTGTCACAGCTGGTCCTAAGTGTACTTGAGTGACTTTTGCTTTGACGCCGAAACTTTGAAACGTCCTTTCTAATTTAGCCGCATTTTCGTGAATTAAACGATATTCGTTGCTTTGGTCGGTCTTTTTAGGTCTCTTTAACAGAGATATAGGAGGCAGCTGATAATCTTCGTTTTCTACTTCACTAAAGTTCATTGGAGGACCAGAATAAACATCCGATTCTCCTTCTGTTTCCGGTCCTCCGTTGACGATCGAATGAGTTGGATCATCGTTTTCTTCGTTCGCCACTTTATCCGAAAAATCCGTAATGACTGGATGAGTCGGTTCGTTTTGGTTATGGTCTAAAATCACGACGCTGCCTTCATTTTCATCTTCAGTAGGCTTCGCTTTTTTCTCTTGATTTGATTGGTTCCGTCTTTCTCTACGTCCCGACTGCCAGTCTCTTATGTCTTGCAAAAAGGCCTGCCATTGTTCTTTTAAAAATCTCAAAATAGAGAAAAGCAATTTTCCGCAAATGTCGCCAATCGAAATGTTGGTCAAAAGCATAAAACCGATGATAAGAAGAACCAATGACAAGATTTTCGTTCCTAACGCTTCGAATAAAAAATACGAAACAGCTAAAAGCACCGCTCCAATCATCCCGCTGCCAAGATCTGCTGGAAACTCTTGACCTTTTTCCTTCAAATAAATATCCCAAGTATTAGAAATAATACTAGGATTGACAGATCCTCTGCTTTCAAAGGAAGCGATATGATCAAACAGCAGCAAGCTAGCTACGATAATATAAAATCCGAGAAGCCTGCGGTTGAAATAAGTGGGTCTTGTCCGTTTGATCATTAAAAATCCAGCATACACAATGACCATGAGGAATCCTAGTTTATACCATCTCCCCAGCAAAAATTGAAAAACATACACAAAATAGTTTCCAACGCCCAATGGAATGAGTCCAATAATACTAAATGCAATCAGCAAAAGGCCCGCAATTTCATATTTCAATGTCTCTTGAACTTTTTGAGACGACTTTCGTCTTGCTCTTCTTTTCTTTTTTGGCATGATACCATCACCTAGATTAAACAGAGTATGTCATTTTCCAAAAAATCTCGATAAACCATTCTTTCGGATGATCGAGATCATTATGGATTATTTGTAAAAAACGAACAAAGAAAGCAGCCTTCAGTTCGGCTGCTAATTTTCACCTATCATTATAGCATATTTGTTCGCATTTACCTAATATTGTTTTGGTGGATATGGCAAATACTGCCCTGGTACAATTTGCTGATTTAAATAATCGTTTGGATTTGTGCTTAAAACACGAAGGATACGCATTTGTTGTTCTTCTTTCTGCACCATCAACGGAATTCCCTGCCACGTTACCGTTTCAACGGCTTGAAATTCTTCTTGTAAAGCTGGAAAAATGAGTTCTTTTGGAATCGGGGTATACAAAATCATTGGATCATCCCTTTGTCAGCCTTTTTCTTCGCTTCAATCAATTCATTCAGTTTTTTCATGGCGGATCCTAATCCGCCTACTTCATCGATTAACCCTGTTTCCACTGCATCGCGGCCAACAACATTCGTTCCAATATCACGAGTAAGATTTCCGGTGGCAAACATCAAATCCCGGAATGTTTTTTCTTGAATATGAGAGTGGCTTGTCACGAACTTGATGACTCGTTCTTGCATCTTATCCAAGTATTCAAACGTTTGCGGAACTCCGATAACAAGACCCGTTAAACGAATAGGATGTATCGTCATCGTGGCCGTCTCCGCGATAAAAGAATAATCGCAGCTTACCGCAATAGGCACCCCGATGGAATGCCCCCCGCCCAGGACAACGGAAACCGTTGGCTTCGATAAAGACGCAAGCATTTCAGCAATGGCCAACCCAGCTTCCACGTCCCCGCCGACTGTATTCAATATGACGAGCAGCCCTTCGATTTTAGGGTTTTGCTCGATCGCAACAAGCTGCGGAATTAAATGTTCGTATTTGGTCGTCTTATTCTGAGGAGGCAATTGGATGTGTCCTTCGATCTGGCCGACGATTGTCAGGCAGTGAATATTCGAATCGTTGGAAAGCTCCGGGACATTCGTTTGTCCAAGTTGCTGAATTTTTTCCATTAAAGTGGAAGAGGTATTTTGCTCATTCTCCTCCTCATGCTTGGACGGTTCTGGATTCGTTCCTTCAAGCTCTGCCATGGATTGCAACTCCTTTTAACGGTGATGCTTTTATTATTCACGATCGTTTCGTTTTCATACTCATAAAAAAATCACCGAATTTCATCGGTGATTTTATCGATTATATTTCCATAATGATCGGCAATATCATCGGACGGCGTTTCGTTTTTTCAAACAAAAACGTATTTAATTGATCACGAATGGCTTGTTTAATATTCGACCATTCAATGACGTCGTTTTCCATATTCTTTTCAACGATTTGCGAAATTAACGATGTCGATTCTTCAATCAACTTTTCCGATTCCCTTACATACACAAAACCTCTGGAAATAATTTCTGGACCGGAGGCAATTTTTTTCCGTTTTTTATCCAACGTGACGACTACAATAAATATTCCATCTTGTGATAACAGTTTGCGGTCGCGCAATACAATATTGCCAACATCGCCAACTCCGATGCCATCGATTAAAACATTGCCTGCTTGCACTCGTCCGCCGACTTTGAAAGCTTTATTCTTGATTTCAATGACTTCCCCTTTTTCAGGAATATAAATTTGACGTTGCTTCAATCCAACATTTTCGGCCAATTTAGCATGAGCAATCAGCATCCGATATTCGCCTTGTATAGGGATAAATAATTGCGGTTTCATCAGATTCAGCATAAATTTCAAATCTTCTTGGCTGCCGTGGCCAGAATCGTGAACTTCGCGGTGATTGGTTAAAACATTAGCTCCCGCTCGAAACAAGAGATCCACCGTTTTGGCCATTAACAATTCCAGCCCCGGCGTTGCATTAGCGGTAATAAACACCGTATCTCCTTCTTTTATATTGACCAATTTATGAGTGCCTTTCGCCATTTTTTGCAAGGCCTCAATCGGTTCTCCCTGAATGCCCGTCGTCAATATGACTAGTTCGTTGTCAGGATGCTGATTGATTTCTGTAATATCGACCAGCATATTATCCTTCACATCTAAATAGCCGAGTTTCAAAGCAATTTCATAAACCCGTTGCAGGTTTTTTCCTGAAACCGCGACTTTCCGATGATTCTCATATGCTGCTTGGAATACTTGCTGAATCCTGATCAGATTGGATGCATAGGAAGCTACAATAATACGACCTTTGACAGAATGAAAGGCATCAGACAAGTGTCGAGCCATCACACCTTCCGATACTGTATGTCCCGGTCTTTCGGCTTCTGTGGAATCCGATAGAAGCAGCAATACTCCTTTTTCGCCAATTTCGGCCATCTTTCCAATATCCGGTTTATAAAAACCTTTTGCTTCTTGGTCAAATTTAAATTCGCCCGTATGAACAATAGCGCCTTCGGACGTATGGATGCAAATCCCGACAGAGTCAGGGATGCTGTGCGTCGTTCGGAAAAAAGTCACGTCGACCGTATCGAACCGCAAACGGGAATCGGAATGGATCGTATAAAATTTAACAGATTCAATCCCTTTTTCTTGACGAAGCCGATCTTTGGCCAAAGCTAATGTTAACTTCGTTCCATAAACAGGTGCTTTGATTTTCCGGAGCACATAGCCTAGTGAACCAATGGCATCCTCATGACCGTGTGTAAGAAAGATGCCTTTCACTCTGTCTTTGTTTTCTTCCAAGTATGTAATATCTGGGATGACAACGTCGATTCCGAGCATTTCATTTTCAGGGAACATCAAGCCGGCATCGATGACAAAAATTTCATGATCCACTTCGATCACGATCATGTTTTTCCCGACTTCTCCTACTCCTCCCAATGGGATCACTTTAATACTCTCATTTTTTCTTTTACTCAATGTTTAAATCCTCCTATGTTGACTTCTCTAATCCGCCCGCTGCCATTAGTAATATTATATCGGATGCCATTTTTAAAATCCAACACTATTCTTTCTACTTTCATTCGACAAACTTTTTGAATGCTCCAAGCTTTAATTTTTAATGCAAAAAAATGAAAAGGTCCCACTTCCAACCCAAACGCTTTATGTGTTGAAGCAGAATTCATAAGAATTACCTTTATATGAATTATTCTGTCTATTCGGATTAATCCGTGAAAAAAGGATTCATATCCCCTTTATTATTGAGTTTATAGGAAGAGAAATCTTGTTGTCTAGAAAAAATGGGCTCTATGTCAATTGTTGGGGTACACTTATCGAAGTGCCCCCTTTTTTGTAGTTGACTAGATGAGTGAACATAAAGCTTTATTTCTTAGTCTCTTAAAATTCCGAATGCCATATGACATTCGTTTAATGACCTTTATCTTGTTGTTGATCCCCTCAATAAATCCGTTGGTGTAGGGGAAGAGAAAGGAATTTAAGATCTCCTTTTCCCAGTTTTTGAACGTTCTTTTCATGTATTGATATTCTTCGAGTCCCGATTCCTCTATGACCTTATAGAGGTGCTCAAGGTTTCTTTTGGCGTTTGTTTTGTCACTTTCCTTCAGCCACTTATGGAAGGTCTCTTTTACGATATAGGCCTTCTTTAAGTCAAGGGCCAGTGAAAAGAAATAGTTCAGCTGTTCCATTTCATCTGCATTCAAATGGGCATGTGGCTTATGAAGCAGATAACGCAACTTCTTCATGGATTTACGATCCTTCTCTTGAAAGTTTTTCTGGACTCTCTTCCTTACCCGTTCCAATGCCCATACATTATGCCGAACATAATGGAATCGATCGACCACCAGAATCGGTTTATCAAAACTTTTCAAAGCGAGCGTCTTGTAGGGCTGCCACATATCCATGACCACCATCTGCACTTTCTCCCTTGGAAGTGTACGGAAGTATTCCTTTAGGGTGGATAGATTCCTGTTAGGAATGATATCGTAAACCCTTCGGTTTACAGGATCGCCAATGATACATTGGTACTTGCCCGTTTCAGAAGTCCCTTTCAATTCATCAATGGCCAGAACTTTCGGGAGGGCCTTATTGTCATAGGAATAGTACTTGTCAAAGAGCCGAATGACGGTGGAATGCCCAAGTCCTGTTTCCTTGGCAACCTGCTTAAAGTTATACTCCCTCACTTTAACCAAAAGAGCTTGGAGGAGTCGTTTCGTGTGGCGCTGGTAACGCTCTAGAAAAGAATAGGGTTCGTAGAACCGTTTTCCACAGGACTTACATCTGTATCGGCGCTTTCTCAAGATGAGAAAACAATATTTTTCAAAGACCTTTACATCACGAATCTTTTGAATTCGATCATCATGGACAGAGGAAGTTTCCTTCTGACAGCAGGGGCATTTTTGAACTTTTACAGGCGTTTGAATATGGATTTCAAAGTGAGTGATTTGATCCTCTACATGAGTGATTTCAACATCTTCTAACCCAAGCAGTTTTGTGATAAAATGAGAATGCATTTACGAAATCTCCCTTTCGATGTAGTCGCCAACTATCATTTTAAAGGGAGATCTTCGTAAGTGCTTTTATTTTCCCTGAAAAGTCTCTTAACCCCAACATTTAGTATAGAACCAAAAAATGAAAAGGTTTGATCCTTCACGTTTCCATATAAAAAACAGGAACTGGTTAAGCTCGTGTTCTTTATATCAGAAAATGTGAGGACCAAACCTTTATCGAGAACGATATCTATCTTACGGGATATTCCCATTTCTTCAGGGTGACGAACGAATCTACTTTGATTTTGACCAAATGATGGTCGATTCTCCTTATTTTCATCACCGCAAGTATATTTCACGTCCTAAGCACACATGGTACGAGCAACATTTCTTCACGTTCAAACGATGTTGTTCTTATATTTCATATCCCAATTATTAAAGAGACAAAAAACGAAAACATTCCGATTGAAAAACACGTCCATTCCCCGAATGAAGGACTCCTGCAGTTCACGTAATCTCTCTATTCCAGAAATAAAAAAGCGGAAGTTTTTATAAACGATTGAGCAATTCTGCCAGTTTGTTTCGTTCCTCTTCCGTTAACGGCACAAGCGGAAGACGTACAGGTCCCGGATCCATTCCTTTCATTTGCAGTGCTGTTTTGACCGGAACAGGACTCGGCGCAGCAAACAGCCCTCGCATAAGAGGAAGAAGTTTTTGATGAAGTTTTGCCGCTTTGGAAAGATCACCGTCGAAAAAGGCCGTAATCATTTCCTGCATTTCATTTCCCACAATATGGGAAGCAACCGAGATAACTCCGTTTCCTCCGATCGCTAAAACAGGAAGCGTCAAAGCATCATCTCCACTGTAAAGGGCAAAATCATCGTCTGTATTGGCGATAATTTCTGCCATTGCATCTAAGTTTCCGCTCGCTTCTTTTACTGCCACTATATTAGGAATACGAGACAGCCTAATCACCGTTTCAGGCTGCAACGTAACACCTGTTCTCCCCGGCACGTTGTAAAGGATGATCGGCAAAGAAGTTGCTTCTGCAACTGTTTTGTAATGTTGGTACAACCCTTCTTGATTCGGCTTATTATAATATGGGGTCACGAGCAGAATTGCATCTACTCCGACTTCCTCTGCTTTTTTCGTCAACTCAACAGTAGCTTGTGTATTGTAGGAGCCAGTACCGGCAATGATCGGTACGCGCCCGTTTGCTACTTTTTTAACGTGTTGAAACAGAGCGATTTTTTCTTCCGTTGTTAAAGTGGGCGATTCTCCCGTCGTGCCTGAAACAACAAGAGAATCCGTCCCATTTTCAATCAAATATTCGACCAGCTGAGTTGTTTTTCGGAAATCTATATTTCCTTTTGAATCAAAGGGTGTAACCATTGCGGTCGAAATCCGACCTAAAGAAACCATCTTTTTTCCCCCTCTTTTTTTTAAATGTTGATGGTTGCTTCGTATTCATTTTGTTCATCTTCTAAATGAAAAGCACTGTGCAAAGCATTTACTGCTTTAACAAGATCTTCTTTTTTGACAAGCACCCAAATGGTGGTATGGCTATCCGCTGATTGCAATATCCGTACTCCTTCTTCAGACAGAGCGGTCACAATCTTCGCTGTAACTCCAGGAACTCCCGTCATTCCGGCTCCTACAACCGAAACTTTCGCGCATCCTTTTTCGACAATAGGCTCATAACCAAGTTCATTCAAAATGGCCACAGCCCGATCGGCCATGTCTTCTTGCACAGTGTATACCACACCTGTCGGCGAAATATTGATAAAATCAACGCTGATTTTTTCATTAGCCATCGCTTTAAACACTTCGGACTGCAAATCATATTGATCTTTTTTCGCTTTCACTTTGATTTGTGCTATATCAGAGACATGAGCGATTCCAGTCACTAGCCTTTCTTTTATATCGGTGCCTTTATTCTGTTTGCTCAGCGTTGTGACAAGCGTTCCTACTTCATCGGAGTATGTGGAACGAATGCGGATTGGCACTTTCGCCTGCATGGCAATTTCTACTGCACGCGGATGAATGACTTTTGCTCCTTGATAGGCCATATTGCATACTTCATTATAAGTAACAACCGATAAAGGCCGAGCATTTTCGACAATACGAGGATCAGCCGTCATAATCCCATCCACGTCCGTGAATATGTCGATCCATTCTGCGCCTAATGCAGCTCCAAGTGCAGCCGCAGACGTATCACTACCGCCACGTCCGATAGTTGTGATCTCACCGTATTTGTCAGCACCTTGGAATCCGGCGACTACAACCGCATCGTGAGTTTCCAGTTCCTTTTTAACCCGATCACATTTCATTTCCAAAATCTTCGCATTGGTATAATCGCAGTTTGTCAAGAAGCCGGCCTGCGCCCCTGTAAGAGCGACAGCGGAAATATCGTGTTCGAGAAGCATATTCGTAAAGACAAGGCTAGAAATGATTTCTCCGCACGACATTAGCAAATCTTGTTCGCGTTTGCTTAGCTTAGTCCGCGCCCCTTCCACCAGGGAAAGGAGCGTATCAGTCGCATACGGCTCTCCTTTGCGCCCCATGGCGGAAACGACAACGACTACTTTATATCCTTCATTAATTGCTTTTTGAATATGTCTTTTTGCGCTTAATCGTGACTTTTCATCACGTACAGATGTCCCGCCGAATTTTTGTACCACTATTTTCAATTGACTACACCTCGGCATTCCATTCAAGTTGTTTACTTCAATAATCCCATTTCAATTAAAGTTTCAGCGATTTGGACAGAATTCCATGCTGCTCCTTTTAATAGGTTATCAGAAACGACCCACATATGGAAGCCTTTCTCTTCATCTAAATCTTTGCGGATTCGTCCTACAAACACTTCATTCTTTCCGACGGAATCAGCAGGCATCGGATAAATTTGTTCAGCTGGATCGTCCTGTAAAACTGCTCCTGGTGCAGTCTTAATCAAATCTTGTATGTCGCGGGCTGTGACCCCTTCTTTTTCAATTTCGAAATAAACGGATTCAGAGTGCCCGACAGCTACCGGCAATCTCACGCAGGTTGCGGCAATTTTCAACTCAGGCAAATGCATGATTTTTTTTGTTTCATTGATCATTTTCATTTCTTCAAACGTAAAGCCATTATCCTGAAATTTATCAATTTGCGGAATGGCATTAAAGGCAATTTGATAATGCTTTGGATCTGAAGCAACTGGCAAAACGGCCGGTGTAAATTCTTCTCCGTTGATAATGGCTTTTGTTTGTTCATTCAATTCGTTGATGGCTTTGGCTCCTGCTCCTGATACAGCTTGGTAGGTAGAAACGATTACTTTTTTCAGCCCGTATTTTTGGCGAATCGGTTCAAGCGCGACTACCATTTGAATAGTGGAGCAGTTTGGATTGGCAATAATTCCTTTATGTTTCTTTAAATCTTCTTTATTCACTTCAGGGACCACTAACGGAACTTCCGGATCCATCCGAAATGCGCTTGTATTGTCTATGACAACTGCTCCTCTTTTAGCAGCTTCCGGGGCGAGCTGTTTTGAGACGCTTCCTCCTGCGCTAAACAATGCAATATCTACGCCTTCAAAACTTTCCGGCTTAGCTTCTTGTACAGTAATCTCCTCATTTTTAAACGTAAGGGTCTTTCCCGCTGATCGGGAAGAAGATAAAAGTGTCAGTTTCCGAATTGGAAAATTACGTTTTTCCAACGTTTCAATCATTCGTTGTCCTACTGCACCTGTTGCGCCAACTACTGCTACGTGAAAACCATTGTTCGTCAATCTAATCTTCTCCTTCCAGTTTCTCCTTATCACGCGTCGTAAGCGTAAGGGAAACGAACAGCTCCTTAAGACATAACATATTCCTTGAATTGCTATTATTTTATCACATTAAAAGATAATGAGAATACTAATTTGAAAAAGTTGTTGAAAATGAGGAGATTTTACTTACACGTTGTCATGAAACCTTTCAATAATCACTGGCTGAAGTTGTTTTCCTTCCAAAGCTTTTTCTACTGTCTCCTGCAATAAGGACATACGTGCTACCATAGAAGTTGGCTTTTGGACAGGATCATCTTGACCAAATGGGATAAAAAAGATATTTTTCGATGCCATTAAACGCATAATATTTACCCCGTTTAATCCAAGAGCATCATTCGTAGATATGCCAAGAACAACCGGTTTTTGATTTCGCAAAGTCGCTTTAGCCGCCATCAGCACCGGTGAATCTGTCAATGCATTGGCAAATTTACTGATCGAGTTTCCCGTCATCGGTGCAATAATCATGCAATCGAGCGGTTTTTTCGGTCCGAGCGGTTCCGCTTCCACAATAGTGTTTATGACTTTATTGCCTGTTACTTTCTCTATTTTCTTTACCCATTCTTCTCCTTCACCAAATCTCGTGGATGTATTTTGGACGGTATATGTTACAATCGGCACCACTTCTGCTCCTGTCTTCGTCAGTTTTTCCAATTCCGGAAACACCTCATCATACGTGCAGTGCGATCCTGTCAATCCGAAACCAATTCGTTTTCCTTTTAACGTCATAAGGAAATATTCTCCCTTCGTTTAAAAACATCTTCTTTTAAAAGCTTTGCCAACACATTGGCCAAAATTTGCCCGGCTGTTTTGGGAGCGACTATTCCCGGAAGACTGAGTGCCGATATGGCTTTTATCCCTCGTTTTTCCGCATAGCGAAAATCGGTTCCTCCCGGTTTGGAAGCTAGATCGATGATTATGGTATGAGATGGCATGTTGGCAATTACGGAAGCCGTTACTACTAAATGCGGAATAGTATTGATGACAATATCCGCATCACGAACCATATTTTTTAAATCTTTAAGATGGAAAGGCGTCATTCCCATTTCAGATATTCTTGCTAAATGCTCACTTTTTCTTGCCCCCACTTTCGTATTTGCCCCCAATTGATCAAAGGCTCTTGCTACACTCATCCCGACTCTGCCAAAGCCGAGAACGACGACATTCGAACCGTGAATCGTGAAATCTGTATTTTGAATAGCAATCATAATCGCTCCTTCAGCGGTTGGAATCGAGTTATAAATAGCGACATCATCACGTTCAAATAATTTGACCAATTTTCGGTTTGTTCTTTTGGTTAAATCGTTCAAGTATTGATTGCTAATACCTGAATAAACGGTGCAATGTTGGGGAGTGGCTTGGAGCATATCTTTTGTAAGGACAACCCGCTCATCAGAAAAAATGGTTTCAACCACTCCCTCATGATTGGTTCCCGCTACAGGCAATATGATGGCATCAATTTCGAAAAAAGGAATGTCCTCCATTTTCTCTTTCACAGCCCCGGGATAAGCATGATTCAATTGTTCAAATCCGGCTAAAAACAATTTGGCGTTTAATTCTGTTAATTTTGTGATGATTTCCAATTCGCGGGCATCTCCGCCGATTACTGCAATTTGCATGCCTGTTAACATATTGAACCCCCTTTGATGATCATAAGCTCTATATTTACTTTTTTATTGTATGAAGATGGGTATCAATAGGTGTAATGAGGAGGAATTTTGCGGAGAATCAGGACAGCTTTTTCGTTTTCCGGTGTTTTTATAAAAGAAACTCATTTTCACCCACTAGAGAATGCGTGTCAGCATGCAGTCTAAAACGGAGGCATTTCCTTTCATAAACAAAAAAAGATCTGGTTCACCCGAAGGATTTGAACCAGACCTTTTTGTAATCTATTAAGACTGTTCAGGCACTTCTAATATAATCATATCAGAGCCGATCGTTTTGATACGTTGCCATGGCACGCGAATCTCGGCATTCTGTTTTTTAACCAGCCGTTTACCGGTTGGAATAACCAATTCATAGATTTGGCCGGTTTTTTCGTTAAATTCCAAGTCCGTTTGCCCTAAGACACCAAGTCTTTCTGCTTTTTTCAAATCGACGATTTCTTTTCCGCTTAATTCGCTAAGTCGCATATTCATCACCTTTAATCCCTTTTACTACAATGTATCAGCCGAAATAAAAATTTAGAACTGGAAACGAAAGTGGAAGAAACCTTTTTGTCGCGCTCAAAACGTTTGAAAGATTTGATCCTTTTATATTTGATAGAAGAAATGTTTATTAAAAAAGAACCCGCCATTAAGCGGATTCTGTCCATTATCATCTTTATCGCCCATATTCCGATACAATTTCAATGGCATGAAATAAAAAGTCCATACGTGTTTTTTTATTCCTGGTATAACGTCAATGAGAGATAGACTCTTTCTTGACCGTTTCACATTTCGTTGTGCATTTGTCTTTTAGAGAACAGTGAGCACAATACCCGCCTTGTTTCGTTCTTTGAATATATCGATATAAAGTGTATCCAGCATAGCCGAAAACCACTGCCCCAATGAAACTACTGATGATCATCACGCCTTCACTTCCTTTAGATGAATAGTTGTCCGCCTTGATAAATGATGAAAGATAATAGATAGGCAATAGCCAATCCATATCCGATCGAAAAGAACGTCCACTTTTTCGAACCCGTTTCGTGTCGAATGGCAGCAACCGTCGCCACACATGGGACATACAGCAAAATAAATACGATAAAACTATAAGCGGATAACGGAGTAAAGTTCCCCGTAATAACGCCTTTTAAGGACGAGGTGTTTGCCGCATGGTAAATAATATTCATCGTCGACACGACCACTTCTTTTGCCAGAAAACCTGTTAGTAAACTGCTAGCCGCCTGCCAAGTACCAAATCCCAGCGGAACAAGCAAAGGAGCGATTAAACCGCCAATTTTCGCTAAAAAGCTTTCGTCCATAGAAACCCCAATGCCTCCGGGACCCATATAAGAAAGCAGCCAAATAAACACCGAGCCTCCAAAAATAAACGTACCCGCCTTGCGTACAAAGCCTTTGCCTTTATCCCAAGTACTGAGCCATAGCGTTTTCCATTGTGGTACTCGATACGGCGGAAGTTCAATGACAAAAATGGAAGCTTCGTTTTTTAGAACGGTGCTGGAGAACAATTTTGCCAATAAGAATGCGACCGAGATTCCAAGTACATATAATGAGAACACGATTTCCCCTTGATGATGATCAAAAAACGCTCCCGTAAACAAGGCATAGACGGGAAGCCTTGCCGAACAGGACATGAGAGGCGTCAGTAAAATCGTAAGCAGCCGTTCTTTCGGCTGTTCGATCGTTCTCGCGGCCATCACGCCGGGGACGTTGCAACCGAAACCAATGACCATCGGAATAAAAGCTTTGCCGTTTAGTCCGACTTTTTCCATCAATCGGTCCATCACTAACGCCGCTCGAGCCATATACCCGGAATCTTCAAGGAAAGAAATAAAGAAAAATAACACAAAAATTTGCGGTATAAACACTAAAACTCCACCGACTCCTCCGACAATTCCATTAAGCACCAACGCCCGCACAAACGGCCCGGCATGGATCGAAACCAACAATTGTTCCATCCACTTTGTAAGCGGACCGTTAAAAAAACGGTCCAACATGTCCGAAAGCGGAGTACCGATCCAATTAAACGTCATCATAAACAATAAATACATAAAAGCGAGAAAGATCGGAACCCCCAAAATTTTATGAGTAAGAACGTCATCTATTCGTTTTGTCCAGTTGACGGCGGATGCTTTCTCCTCCATGACGACGCATTCGTTGACGATTTGACTGATCCAATTTTTTCTTGTATTGAATATCGAACGGCTCACCGTGGAGTCGCCATGTTTTTTCAGCTCCTGACTGACCGCCTCAATCTGCTGTTTCAGCTCTTCTTCTGAAATCCATTCTTGAGCAAATTCCATCGCATATGGATTTTGTTCAAGCAAATGCAGAGCCAGCCACCGCGCCGAAAAAGGCA
The DNA here is from genome assembly GCF_001050115.1 of Bacillus smithii. Taxonomy (NCBI): domain Bacteria; kingdom Bacillati; phylum Bacillota; class Bacilli; order Caryophanales; family Bacillaceae; genus Bacillus; species Bacillus smithii. The sequence goes on from NZ_CP012024.1 coordinate 1,808,075, forward strand.
GATTCTCCGGCAACAAACGAACGATCGAATCAATGGCCCTTTCTACCATATCACCATAGAAAATAGCAATAGGCTTTGTTTGAATCGTTTGATTTAATAACACGCTAATTTCCTGACATCCCTCTCCTTTTCGAGCAATGACGGGGATAACAGGCACACCCAATCGTTTGGAAAGAAGCCGGTCATCAATTTTCAAACCTCTCCGCTCTGCAACATCGACCATATTTAGGCAAAGAATAAGCGGTTTTCCGTATTCCAGAAGTTGGACTGTCAACTGCAAATTCCGTTCCAATAACGATGCATCTACAATATTTAATAGTGTTTGCGGATGTTCATGAAGCATATATCGAATGACAACCGCTTCGTCTTTTGATAGAGGATGAAGTGAGTATACTCCCGGTAAATCGATTAAAAATCCATCTTCTGTTTTTAACTTGCCAATCTTTTTCTCAATCGTCACACCGCTCCAGTTTCCCACGTGTTCGTAGGAACCGGTCAAGCTGTTGAACAAAGAAGTTTTTCCGGTATTCGGATTTCCGATGAGTGCTGTCTGGCTCATATCTTTTTCACCTTAATTTTCCTGGCATCTTTGCGACGAATTCCAATCATTTGACCGGAGCATTCTAATAGACATGGTCCTCCAATCGGCAAAATGCGGTGTAATGTCACATATGATCCTTCGTCTAACCCTATATGCAATAAACGCTTTTTCACAAGTTGCTGTACTCCTTCTAAAGTAGTGATATAAGCGCTTTCTCCTTCTTTCAATTCAGTTAGCGTCATAACCAAACCCTTCCTTTAAAATGAACGAGCACTTTTCATCCATTTGATTCTCATGAAATTACAAAATCGAATTAAGAATGATAATACTTCTCAATAACTCTCAATTCATTTTAACACGAATAAGAAACATAGGGAAAATCATTTTTTTGAAATTTTCTTTAAAAGGAATAGGGATCTTTCAAGCAGCATGTTTCATAATTAATTGAATACAAATGAATTTTCATGTATAATTTTTTTAGTTTGCAAAAGGAGAGTCGCCATGATAACGATTATGAGTGATAATTTGACGGATCTTGCCTTTTACTCTCTCTATATGAGCTTGGTTCTCCATTTTGTGTTCGCGTTGACTCTTCATTGGATTGTCAAGTACTCTTCGAAGAAAACATGCTACACAATAGCTGAACGGACAACTCAAGAAACGGTATTGCTTTCCATCAAGCAAAATACCATTCTCCCTGCCGTTCGGTTTGTGTCTTGGCTGCCGAAGTCTGTTTGCCGAAAAGAATCGGCGCGTGATAACGAAGATCATTATATTCCTTCTCTTTCTGCCGCATCTGTTTGGAATTTTTCTTATTGAGGAGGATGTATGTTGAAAAAATACTTTTCGTTATTGACCTTTATTCTTTTTTCTTCTGTTCTTTTATCCGGATGTTCCAGCGCCCAACAAAAGGGACATTTTTTTCATGATTACTTTGTAGAACCATTCGTAAAATTGATTCATGCCATCGGTTCCTTTTTGGGCGGAAATTATGCTTTAGCGATCATCGTGATCACGTTGCTTGTGCGAATTATATTGATGCCGCTTATGTTGAACACCATGAAAAAACAGCAAGAAATGAAAGAAAAAATGGATAAAATTAAACCGGAAGTGGAAAAAATTCAGAAACGCATAAAATCGGCTAAAACAAAAGAAGAGCAGATGAAGCTGCAGCAAGAAATGATGCAGCTATATCAAAAACACGAAATCAATCCTTTTTCAATGGGCTGCCTTCCGATTGTGATCCAAATGCCGATTTGGATGGCTCTCTATTATGCAATCCGAATTTCTGAGGATATTAAAAAAGCGGACTTTTTATGGTTTAAATTAGGACATCCTGATATTCCCATGGCCATTATCGCCGGAATTATGTACTATTTCCAATTCCGTGTTTCCATGATAGGTGTTCCGGAAGACCAGAAAAAACAAATGCAAATCATGGGGCTAATGTCTCCGTTGATGATTTTGTTCATTTCGTTCTCAACCCCGGCTGCACTGCCGCTTTACTGGGCTGTCAGCGGATTGTTTCTAATTGGACAAACATGGTTGTCGAAGAAATTTTACGAAAAACAAAAAGCACGTGAAGGACAATAAAAAACGATTCATTTTGAACTTATAAACGGGCTGACTGCTAGTAAAGTCAGTCCGTTTTTCATTGCTTTCCCGATCCCAATCAGCCTTTATCCTGTGATAAAATAAAAATAAATTCTCGGTCAAGGTGCTATTTTCGGAAAACTATGAAATTGAATTTTCTACCTTTCTATTCTTTAGGAGGATGTTTTCACAAAACATTCATGATCGTCTCTCTCCCAACCCGTGCATGAAAATAGTTCCTTCCCGTCCATATTGGTAAAGACACAAACAGTTCATAATACGTGGCTTTTTTTGGTGGTTCGACCCTGAACACAAAACTGTTTGAGTGAATTTGGTGTTCAACCCTTTGTTAGCTCTTTCCAAATGGAAGGATGACTACGTACAGAAAAATGCTTATTTTCAAATTCACTCACTGTTTGTGATCCTATCTTTATGGAGTGATTGGATGGAAGTATTTATTGAAAGATGTGCAGGATTGGATGTTCATTCAGAAACCATAGTGGCTTGTGTTCTGATTGGTTCAAAGGATGATGAACTAATTAAGGAAACAGAAACCTTTCCGACTTTGACCAAAGATTTATTCCGGTTGTTAAAATGGCTCGAAGACCATGATGTGACCCACATTGCGATGGAAAGTACGGGAGTCTACTGGAAACCCGTGTTCAATATCTTAGAGGACTTCTTCGATATAACCCTGGCGAACGCCCAGAGGATTAAAAACGTACCTGGAAGGAAGACGGATGTTTCTGACGCTGAATGGATTGCAAAATTATTGCGCCATGGATTAATTGAAAAGAGTTTTGTCCCTCCGGTAGATATTCGGGAGCTGCGTGATTTAACAAGGCTGAGAAAGAAATGGATTGGCCACGTAACTTCTGAGAAGAACAGGATTCAGAAAGTATTGGAAGCCTCAAATGTTAAATTAAGTACGGTCATTTCAGATGTGTTTGGGGTTTCAGGAAGAAAGCTGCTCAATCGCCTCATCGAAAAAGGATATGTAGATGTAAAGGATGTTGAAGAAAGAATTCATGGGAAAATGGCTTCGAAAAAGCAGCAGATTGCGGATTCCTTATTTGGAACAATAAACGAGCATCAGCTTTTTCTGATTCGTCAGTCCTGGCAGCACATTGAATATTTGGAATCCCTCATCACCGAAATTGAACAAAGAATTGATGTTTTATTACAGAAATATCAGGAAGAACTTCAATTACTTCTAACGATACCCGGCATTAAGAAAGACACAGCAGCCGTCATTATCGCCGAAATGGGTGTAGATATGAGTCAGTTTCCTACATCACAACATTTAGCATCATGGGCGGGAGTGTGTCCAGGGAACAAAGAAAGTGCAGGAAAACGGTATAGTACAAGGACGGTAAAAGGGAATCCACCTATCAAATCCGCCATGTGCGAGGCGGCTTGGGCAGTGTCAAGATGCCGAAACAGATGGTTAGCAGCAAAATATTGGTCATTGGCAGCACGAAGAGGAAAGAAAAAAGCACTCGTTGCCACATCGCATCGAATGCTTCGGATCATTTACTCCATGCTTATCAACAAGGAGGCTTTTAAAGAAAAGCAAATTAACTAGTATAACCAAAGTCAAAAAGATTTATACAAAGTTACCTCCCACAGGTAGCTCTGCTTTCTTATTGACTTTTTTCGTTCTTTGTTTAGGTTTGCCTGCTTCCGCCCGTAATATACGAGGAAACCTAGGAAATTATTTTCACAGAAAAAAACCCCGCAATGACGAGGAGGATCAGATTATGATGAAACGACTTTTTATTAAAGTATACGGAAAAGTTCAAGGTGTAGGATTCCGTTATTACACACAACAAAAAGCCCAACAATTAGGTCTGAAAGGCTGGGTGCGAAACGAAATGGATGGATCTGTCGAAATAGAAGCCGAAGGGGATGAAATGCCTCTGTCCGAGTTGATTTCTTTCATCAAAAAAGGAGCCAGCCCCCACGGAAGAGTAGATCAAATCGAAGTTGTCGAAAAAGAACCGAAAGAAAATGAAAAGAAATTTACCATCCAATACTAATTCAAAAAGAATCTCTTGAACTCACAAAAAATGACAATCTGTTTGTTGCAACAGGATCATACAGATAGGTCATTTCCTCCTGCATTTAACGATTCTTGGGATCCCCCGAATGGCGATCATACGTCTTTCCCGTAAACCTGTTCCATGCAGAAACAACGCCTGTCATGAATGAAGAATGGCTGTCGACTTTGTCGGCAGCCATTCTTTCTATATGGTCCGTTTATATAGCAAAAACGAAATGATGCTGTTTTGTGTGAACGTTACTGTTTCATTTTAGCAGGTGTCCATTTTTTCTCAGTACGAGAAGAAGATAAGACCCATCCGATGATTCCTCCGAGAATCGAAGGCAAAAGCCACCCTAATCCTACGGAAAACAACGGAACCCAAGACAAGGAATGATTCAGCCATTCCCAATTGAATCCGAATGCTTTCAAACCATCATATAAACTGAAAACTGCCGTAAAAAGAATGGCCCCTTGATAAACACGTTCAGAAATGCCTTTGGAATAATGATCTATGAAAGACAAAACGATTAATACGATGGCCAAAGGGTAAATCATGCTTAGAATCGGAACGGAAATGGAAATGATTTGATTAAGGCCTATATTCGAAATCAAAAAACTGATAATCGTAATCAAAATGACAAATTTTTTATATGAAACAGCAGGCAATCGTTCCGCAAAAAACTGGGCACATGCCACCACTAATCCAATACAAGTCGTTAATACAGCCAGCGCCACAATGATGCCGAGAAGAACTTTACCTCCTGCTCCAAAAAGAAGGCTAGCTGCTTTGGACAGGATTTCTCCCCCATTTTCGAAAGAACCGTGTGTGGCCATTTTAACCCCGATATAACCTGTTCCAATATAAACAAGTGCCAATCCCGAACCAGCGATTACTCCGGCTTTGACCGTCATCGCCACCATTTTCTTGCCATTTTTAATTCCTCTTTCCTTAAGTGCATTGACGACCACGATGCCAAATGCTAAAGCGGCAATGGCATCCATCGTTAAATACCCTTCCATAAACCCTTTTGCTAAAGGGGCATGCGAGTACTCAGCAGACGGCGGCTGAATGGAACCATCCAACTTTAAGAAACCCGTCACACATAAAACAGCGATAGAGGCAAGCAGGAGCGGAGTCAATAATTCGCCCACTCGATCGACCATTTTCGATGGATTTAAACTTAACCAAAGGATCAAGATAAAAAAGATGATGCTGAATAAAAATAAGCTAATGGAACCTGCTTCGTTCGATAAAAATGGTTTGACACCCATTTCAAATGCAACATTCGCACCGCGCGGAATGGCAAAAAACGGTCCAATTACTAAATAAATCACCACGGCAAAAAACAGCGCAAAACGTGGATGGACCTTTTCAGCAATCGAAAGGACCCCGTTTCTGGACAACGCAACCGCCGCCACTGCTATAATGGGCAGCCCTACTCCCGTGATGATAAATCCAGCAATGGCTGACCAAAAAGACCGTCCTGATTGGATTCCTAATAAAGGAGGAAAAATTAAATTTCCCGCTCCAAAAAACAGCGCGAAAAGCATAAGCCCTACAACCCATAACTCTTTTCTTTTCATAACGTTTCCCCTTTCTCTATGTTGTAATCTGAATGATGAATTAGTGGTACTGGATTAAAAAAACATTTACTCCGACAAGTCAGACGCCAAAGCAAAATTTTATTTTCTCCTTTCGATGAGCTGGCTGCCTGATTCCAGTACTCTATTAGAATATTTTTTCAATCGAGTAGGAGGGAGCGATTAACTCCCGTCCTCTCACACCACCGTACGTACGGTTCCGTATACGGCGGTTCAATTAAGATAATTGACGCAAGTCTTTATAACTTCCGTGAATAGCTGTTCTCTTTATGCCAGTGGTCACTCCACCCTCCAAGAGGTCTCCCACGGGATTCACCGCTTCCTCCCTCAAGTGAGGTACTACGTTTTCTGTGTTCATCATGACTCACTGAATACCAAGGGCTATTCTCTCTTAATTGTTCGGTCCTTCTTAGTTGTTCTAGACCAACTAATACTATGACCTCTGCTGACTTCTGACGGTTCAGCTACTTATCACTAAGTAGGTTATGAAGAGTACTTCACATATCCGCCAGACCTCCCCGGGTAAGTACATGCACTTTCACACCATCTATCCGCCTCATTTACTCGATATGACCTTCGACAGAAAGAGCTTTGTTTTGTTATGCAAACTCACTCAATCATACCTAGCCTTATATGAGGTTCGTGTTCCTCGGACCGGTGTTTTGCCTCCAGCTTCCTTCAGATTCCGCGTCACCACGGACACCCTTGCTCTTGGCTAACCTCTACTTCTGTCTTCGGGGTTCGGGACTTACACCCTATAGTTCATGTACATGCCGGGCGCACATAAAAAAACTCGTCCAGTTGAAGGGACGAGTCGAATCGCGGTACCACCCTAATTCCGTATATATACGGCACTTTAGAAGACGCATCATACGTCTAGTCTTGGTAACGGAAGAAACCGGCAATGCTTACTGTTCTCTTTCAGCATAGCGTCTCCAAGAGGATCTTCAGTATAAGTCTGTTCATCGGCTCCCACCTATCCCGACTCTCTGGTGAACAGATATTTATCTGCCCTTTCTATTCCAGGCTTACCCTCTCTAAACAGAGGAGATCGGAATAATAAGGGGCAGATAAATCGAACCGTTTTGTGACAAAACCATGGTTCGCATTATACTTACTCTTCTTTTCATCGACTTTCACTAATTGTTTATCATCATAACAATCATTAAAATTATTGTCAATATAATTTTTTGAATTTTTTCAAAAGCTAAATTTTTCGATTCATATAATTCAAGTGGCTATTGTTCAATTTTTTTACCAATATGCCTTTTCTAATATATTATTTAAAAATATTCTATGATTCAACAATGAATTTTTAATGATCGCATCCGATTGAGAGCAGCAGCAATTTCCAATGCTCTCGGCCGTGCTAGTTCACCGGGGTTTTTCGGGAAGCTTGAAAAAGAAGCAAGCCCCTCCTCATTCATTTTTCTTTCCACGATCAACAGGAGTTCAGAAACAGTCATTCTTTTTTTCAAAAATCCCTTTTTTTCTATCCAATGGAGAATTTCTGCGATCATAGCTGTCTGGCTAGGATGGACAATTTGTTCCACCGCTTGAAGAGAGACGGATTCATGACCGTACAGAATTTCGTATTTTCCTTTTGCCGCTGCCTTCTCTTTTTTTCCTTTCCTGCAGTTTAGCGATTGAGGCAACGGGATGCGGCTTTGAAATTCTCCAAATGTTTCTCCACCTTCTCGAATACGCTGAGTAGAAAAACGTTTGGCAATTTCTTTTGCTTGCTTGGTTACATCAAACGGCAAGTAGTGATCCATTTTTATGACAACATCGGCCACATCCAAGTAGTCTCCTGAACCACCTAATACGAGAATGGTGGACACTCCATGTTGTGTAAATAATGAACGTACCTTATCTACAAATGGCGTGATCGGTTCGTGTTCTTTCGAAATAAGGGCCTGCATTCTGGCATCACGGATCATGAAATTAGTCGCAGAAGTATCCTCGTCCATTAAAAGAACTTTGGCACCGGCTTCTAATGATTCCATAATATTGGCGGCTTGCGACGTACTTCCACTCGCATTTTCGGTGCTAAAATGCAATGTATCTTTTTCAAAAGGAAGATTTTGAATAAAAGGTTCGATATTGACCGACGCCACGCTTCTTCCATCTTCCGACCGAATTTTCACGGCGGTTTCATCCGTTAAGACAAACTCTCTGCCATCCCCTTCAATATGGTTATAAATTCCTTTTTCAATTGCTTGAAGCAGCGTGCTTTTGCCATGGAAACCGCCGCCGACGATCAATGTCACCCCTTTCTTAATTCCCATCCCCACAATGGGTTCCGTACGATGAGGAAGCGAAATGCTCACTTCCAGTTCTTTCGGACTCTTAAAGGGTATGGCCTTTTCTTTCGACACCGGCAAATCGCTTATCCCGCTCTCGCGCGGCAAAATCGATCCGTTGGCAATAAAAGCAATATAATCATGTTCTTTCATCCATTTGCGGATGGCAAATTGCTGGTCACATAATCGAACCACTTGGTCAAAATCAGCTTTTGAAGCGGAATAGACTGCTTCTTTCACGATTTTCGGAAGATCTTGAAAGAAAATGGTTTCCGCTTCTCTTCCTAAAATCGTTCTGCCACGCGCCGGCAGCCCCACTGTTAAGCAAATAGAAAGCGTTTGATGAATCTGAACAGCGGTTCTTTCTAAAATTTCTTGTCCCGGAACGTCAATACGAATTTGTCCGCTTTTTCCAGATCCCATTCCTGTCTGTCGTCTTTTCTTTAATGAATGGGCTATTCTCCGCGCCAATAAATCTTCACAATAGATCTTTCGTCTCTTCGGACTGTAATGATCCTTTTTTAAATTCAACTTTTGAAGTGGAACGATTAACCGGATTTTCGTCGGAGTCGCAAACGGGTCTTTTTGGACATGGTCGACGATGAGCGTATAATCCGGAAAACGGTACTCTCCGCGTAATCGCTGGTAGGAAGAATAGCCTTTTCCATCTATTTGTCGCAATATTTGTTTCATATGTTCCATCTGATTATCTCCCTCTTCTCTAGCCAAAATTGGACATGAACAAGATATCAGCTGCGCGCCAAATCCGCTTTTTATACCGATTGATTGATGATTCAAGAAGGAATTCTTTTTGCCAATAGCAAGTATTTCGCCTCCATCTTAATAGGCATTTCAATCGATTTAAAGAAGAAACTTTCATGTCAACCGTAACTCTAAAAATAACTAGAAAGATCTGGCGCACATGTGTACGTTGAAATTAAATGCTTTGAATAAGCAGTTTTCGCAACAACGGAAACAAGACATCCGGCAATTCTTCCACATTAGAGACAAGAACGGTATATTTCCCATAAATGTTTTCAATCGTCTTTTTTTGCCCTTCCTCAATCCCGCCTTTGGAGAGAAACACGTTGATCACCTCGATCCCTTGTTTTCGGGCTTCCACAACGGCTTCATGGGTATCGATGATTCCATTTTGAGCGTAATTCAAGGCAGCCGGCTCCCCATCCGAAAAAACAAGCAGAAATTTTTGTTTTTCAGAACGACGAAGGATTCGTTCTGTCATGATGCGAATGGCAAAACCGTCCCGGTTGTCTTCTTCAGCATTCAATTGCAAAATTTCGGGTCCGCTTGCTGGATTTAAAGAGGAGGAATAATCGATCACCGTTTGCAAATAATTGGGCTGACGCTCGGGAATGGCTTCATTCGCATCTTCCCAAAAACCGGCGATCTCATGAGGTACTTTCACGGATTTTAGCGCCTCATGAAACAGTGTAATTCCCACCTTTGTCTCGTTCATTTTATCTTCCATGGAAGCAGAACAATCGACCAGAAGGGCAAAAGCAGCATCAATCTCCCATGAGGGCTGGTGCTTTTTATAAAAGAGTCTTGGCTGTTCCTCCAAAAAATAGCGAAGAAGATTTTTGTCCAATCGTCCAAAATGCAAATGGTTCCGAGGATGACTATTTTTACGCTCCAATATTTCTGTAATCAATTTTTTTAGCTTTTTCTTAAGAGGAGCGATGGAGGATTTCAGTTGTTGATAATGGAGAATCTCTTCCTGACGCGGAATGGCTGCTCTTTTAAACACTGGATAGGCAAAACGATTTTCCTTTCCATATTCGGCTTTACCTGTTTGTTTTTTCGTATCCCGCATTTGTTCGGCCTCAAGCGAGAAAAAATCATGGCGAGAGGATTTTTGCGATGATCCTTGGACGATGCCGAGAGCTTGGTCCTCCACATCTCCTTCGCGAACACCATCTCCCAGCAGATCGCTCTTTGAACCTTGGTCTAAATCAAACTGAAGAAACGATTTTCCTTTGTCTTTTGTTTCCCGATGCCAAGTTTGAAACTGTTCCTCCATCAAGTCTTCATCATCATTCTTTTTCTCAGTCCGGTTATGACATTCCAACGGATCCATTCTTTTTACGTCCTTCCAGGATAACTCATCTTCTAATTGGAAAACAGTTTCCGGCAGGTGAAAATACTCATTCAGCATGTCTTTTTCCAACAGTTCATCAAGAACTTCTACCACTTGCAAACAACGGCGGCTAACGTCGCTTGTAGAATTCGCATCCAAAATAGGCAATAACGTTTGTTCAATAAACGGAAATACCGAATCCAGCTTTTCACCAAGACTCCCGGCAGCTTCCAAAGGCGACTCTGCATTCAGCATAAGATAAATCTTGCAAAACAAAGCATCTGTCAGGACACTCTTGACTAAATTGGCATTCATCTGTGTTCGAAAATGCTGTTTATATAATTTTCGACGGATGGCAAAAGAACGTTTTGTACCCGGTCTAAGACGCGTGCAAATATCTTCAAGACGCAAATCTTCAGCAAGCACTAACAGTTGTTTGGCAAAAGAAGAAATGGATGTCTTTTTTACCTCTCTTACATACTGTCGGACTTGTTCATAGTCCGTATAATGCAAGCTGCCAATGGCTCTTAAATACACATCGCTCTTCAGTCCATTGACTTTATCAAACGCCGGCCGATGATCCCAAAAATAGCTTACAAAAACTTTTTGTTGGCCTCTATCAAGGTAGGAAAACGGACCGAATTCCACTTCCATTTCTTTATTTTTCGATAACGTCTTCGCCAAGTCGGTCAGTTGCATATATAAAAATGAATCGATTTTTTCATCGTTAAATTGGATAAACCGCTCCATATCCATCCCTACCCGAATATCGTCTCAGCGATGTTTTGAACCGCTGCTTTTTCTCTCTCATCTTCCAATTTATCTATAATCGCTCGCTTAATGGCGCGAATCGGCGGCAGAAAAACGGCTAAATCACAGGCATCAATCAATGCTCGAATGGAAGCCGCCTCTTCTGAAATAATTCCGTTTTTGGCTTGCTCGATTAAATCGGAAGAAAGGGCCACAAATTGATCAATCTTTCGTTCCTCTTTCAGGAGGCTTTGATCAAGCAACACCTTTTTTAACGTTTCTCCGCTAATATAAGGTACTTCAATCATGACAAATCGGTTTTTGAGAGCTTCATTTAATGGCGTCGTTCCGATATATCCTTCATTAATGGCAGCGATGACGCCAAAATCATGATCCGCTTTGACGACTTCGCCGGTAAAAGGGTTTGTAATGGTTCGTCTGTAGTCAAGAACTCCGTTTAATATCGGAAGTGTTTCCGGTTTGGCCATATTAATTTCATCTATATATAATAAATGCCCTTTTGTCATCGCTTGGATAACGGGGCCTGGAATAAATTCAATGACTTGTTTTCCGTTTTTTTCCTGAATCGTCTTAAATCCAAGCATTGCTTCTGCATCGAGATCCACCGAACAATTGATGCTGTGCATCGGCTGCGAAAATAATGACGCCAACGTCTCTGCCAGTCTTGTCTTCCCTGAACCAGTCGGTCCTTTCAATAATATATTTTTCCCCATTGCCAATGCGATGGCTGCGTCAACAAAAATAGCCGGATCTTCGGCATTGTATCGTATTTTTGTCTGCTGTTCCTTATTTTTAAACCGCTGTGACCGTTTGTGAATTTCTTCTTGAACCGGCTGCGGCAAATATTCTATAGAACTCATTTATCTCGATCCTTTCTATGAAGCATTTTGCACAGTTTCATTCATTAAATGACCAATAACAGATTTAAGTGATGGATATCTTGCTTTCATCACCTATCAAAAAAGCGTTGATACATTCTAAATTGAAATATTTTCCATTCAATCTAGACGCTGAAAAGAAAAAGACGTGAATAAACCAATTTACACTTTATTATACCTTGCCAAAAGAAACAAGACTATTTGTAAGGCCCGCTTTAAAACGGTAAGAGATCGGTCGGCAAACGTGCATTCTATTTAAAAGATGATACAGGAGATTCTTTAAAATCATAAGACCATTATATTTGACCACAACAAAAAAGCTGATTACATCCGTAATCAGCCCAGACTGTCGACAAATCCGAAAAAATCGGATTTGCCGACAGTCTTTTTTTGTATAATTAAGATACCGTAATGAATTGAGGTGGATGAAGTGCTAACAAAAAATACACAGATGAATCGTGATCAAATAGAAATGATAGCTTTAGACCAACTTGTACCTGCAGATCATTTGGTTCGTAAAATCGACGCTGCTATTGATTTTTCATTTATCTATTCGCTTGTTCAAGACATGTATTCATCGGAAAGAGGTCGACCAAGTATTGATCCAGTTGTATTGATTAAAATGGCTTTCATCCAATATACCTTCGGTATTCGTTCCATGCGAAAAACTATAGAGGAAATCGAAACGAATCTGGCTTACCGTTGGTTTCTTGGATTTGGTTTTTATGATAAGGTACCTCACTTTTCAACGTTTGGGAAAAACTACGAGCGACGCTTTAAGGATACAGACTTATTTGAACAGATATTCTATCGCATTTTGAAAGAAGCTGCAGATAAGAAGCTGATAAGCAGTGAGCATGTCTTTATTGATTCTACTCATGTCAAAGCGAGTGCGAATAAGCATAAATTTGAGAAGAAAGTGGTTCGAAAAGAAACGAAAGCCTATCAAGCACGTCTACAAGATGAGATAAATGCTGATCGAGAAGCACATGGAAAAAAGCCATTTCCTCCAGATAAATTTGGGAAAGAAGAATATAAAGAACTCAACTTTCGCACACAGAAATATGGAGACAGTCCTTGATATAACGAGGTAAAGAAGTAATCCAATTGGACAGTTGACACTGAAAAATGTCCATACTCAAATAAACCTTAGCTTCAGCCAAAGTTTGGAAAAGAGAAATCAATTGTAGTAAAGCCGTTTTAAAGTCCATCTCCTTTACTTCGTCACATAGAAACAAGAATAAGTTGCCCATGGTCTTCGGATCCTCTTCTTTCCGAAGTTGCCAAGCAATCAAGATATACCGAGTGAAGACAATGGTAGTATGGCTAATCATCATGTCATAGGAACGACCTTGAAACTCTTTGGCTAAATGTAAAAACGATTTACTGAATTTAAAAAAGGTTTCAATGTCCCAACGCATCCCATAGATTCGAACGATTTCTTCATTAGACAGCGTGGTATCTGTACTCAAAATGGCTAGCCATTCACTTTGGTTGTTTCGATTCCGCACAAACACGATTTTCACTGGTAAACCCGTATGAAGGGTTGCGTGAATCGAGCCGAGTGTTTCTTTTTTGCCAATGTCTCGTTTCGCTTTTCGATACAGTTGTTCCAAGGTTAAACGTTCTCCGTTGAAAAGATACCGTTGTTTCAGCTGTTTGACCATACCAATGACAAAAAGGCCTTTGGAGTGAATCTTCTCCACCAACGGGGCATGAGTAAACCATGTATCCATGAGCACATAATCAGCGAAAATTCCTTTATCCAATGCATGTTCTACTAATTTCAACACCATGTTTGGTTTTGCTTCCAATGCCTCGAGCCGTCGTTTGTAGCCTGTGGTTCGTTTATCAATGGACGAATGGATTTCGTTCAAGCGATTCTTTTGGTTCGCTGAACTCAAAAGAGCGAAATCGATAGGTACAAATGTAAAGCCATCGGACCATCCGAGCGTTAATAGTTGAAAACCATTGACAAACTGACGAGTGGAATGATCGAATACTTTAGCTAGAAGCTCAACCGATTTACTACGGTTACGAGAATAAATCGAATCGTCTACAATAAACACGGTAACACGGCGCTTCGAAATCGTTTGTTTCACACGACGAATCACTTCGGAGCTCAGAGATAGTAAAAAGGTTCTCCAGTTATACGTAGACGAGTTCAAAAAACGATAAATGGTATCTTTTCCTGGTAAATCGGCAGCCTTTTTGCTTTGTAAGGCGTGGTACCAGTTTCTGTATTGAAAAACAAGAAGAAATAATAGTTGAAAAATCGATAAACAAGAATAACCACAAGCCTTGATAATTCCTGCTTTTCTTAAATGATTACCAATTTGTAATTCAGAAAATCCGTCTTTTATTTCTTTTGGTAATTGCGCAAAATACTCTTTTTTCGTTATCATAATGGTGACACCTTTCTTTCTTTGGTTTTTGGTTTGGTCACCAATAGTTTACCAAAAGAAAGAGGTGTCTTTTTGTTTTTTAGACGAATTTTTTCAGTGTCAAGTGAATATGAGATACCCAAAGAAACCTATCAAATCAAGGATTATTCATAAATTTTTCACTGCGAAAGTTGAGTAAAGAAATAAAAGAAAGTACCACTGATCCGGAAAGTGGTTACTACGTAAAAGACGAGCGAACAAAACAGTTTGCTTACTCATTCCATGCTGCTGCGGATCGAAATGGCTTTGTTTTGGGGGCTATTGTAACGCCAGGGAATATTCATGACAGTTCCGTATTGGAGCCACTTCTTGAAAAAGTCATAGAAAAACATGGAAAACCGGTTGTAGTTGCTGCTGACGCTGGATATAAAACTCCCGCCGTTGCCCAATACATATTTGAAAATGATATGACCCCTGCTTTACCTTATACTCGCCCTCGTACAAAGGATGGTTATTTCAAAAAACATGAGTATGTTTACGATGAATACTACGATTGTTATCTTTGTCCGCAAGGACAAGTGTTAAAATATGCAACTACGACGAAGGAAGGCTATCGTCAATATTTTTCTGATCCAGTCCAGTGTAAAGATTGTCCATTCCTTTCGAAGTGCACCCAAAGTAAGGAGCATAAAAAACTGATTCAGCGACATGTATGGGAATTTTATTTAGAGGAAGCTGATCATCTTCGGCATACACAAGAGAATAAGAGCATTTATGCAAGACGGAAAGAAACCATTGAACGTGTTTTTGCTGATGCAAAGGAAAAGCATGGTATGCGTTGGACAACCTTAAGAGGTCTAAAAAAATTGTCCATGCAGGCGATGCTAACTTTTGCTGCAATGAATTTGAAAAAGATGGCTTGCTGGACATGGAAAAGTCCAGCAATAACATAAAATAGACCCCTGGAGGGGTCTATTCCAAACATTTGAAAGCATAAAAGTGACAAAAGGCATCCGAAAGCGCACATTCGGATGCCTTTTGTCTACACTCTGAGCTGATTACATCCGTAATCAGCCTAAGCTGTTGGCATCATCGTCCGTTTTACCGATCAATTGAATCATATGTATAAACAATCAGTCTTCATAATCGTAAATGTACAATCCTCTTCCCAGTTTTTGAACATGCGGTTCTTCTTTCATAAGCGCTTTCATAAAAGTAGTCATATTCGCGATTTTCCTAGAAGTGACGGCCTCAATCTGTCTTTGCAAGTCAACTCCTCGAATCGGTTCATTTTGCGCTTTCAAAATGGAGACTGCCACTTTTCTCATTTCGCTTACTTCTTCTCTTCTCCCTAAGATTCTTTTTTCAGAATCAACAGCGTTGGCTGCTTCATTTGGGGAGTATGCTTCTACCGGCCAATCACCTTGAAGATTTTTTTCCATCGCATCCAATTCTCTTAATCTGTTTGTAATTTCTTCCCGTTCTTTTCGGATCTCCTGAAAAATCTTCACTTCCACATTATTTAATTGTTCCAAACGAATTTTCAATGCCATTCTTTCGTTAAAAAGCATCCCCCTGCTCCCTCCGTTATTTCTAAATGTAAATTAGTCCATTTTCTATTCTATATAATAAATTGCGTCAAAGTTATACTAACAAAAAAATGCACTCGTGACTATTAAAAATTTATAATTATTCATTTCTATTATTAAAGAAACTATTCTTTTTTCTCATATTTTATTTTTTTCGTTATGAGACTTTCTTTTCGATCCTCTTCTTCACCTTATTTTTTACAAGGGAAACTCATTTATGGACTCATTTAATCATTGCTGCTAATTATTATCTTTCTAAATACTTTTTATGATTTTATAAATTGGCTAGTTGTATAATCAAATGCAACAAGCATAAAAAATGAAAAACCATAGATAAACCACGTATGATTAAGTCGACTAAAACAATATCGATACGGAGGATTTATCTATGGCAATTACTAATTCTACCATAGGAGCTCGGCATTTCAAACACTTAACGGCTTATGACCGTGGGAAAATTGCGGCCTTACACGCTGCTGGTAAGACTCAACAGGAGATTGCAGATTATGTTGGTTGTCACAAAAGCACCATCTCCCGTGAGTTAAGAAGAGGTACAGTGCCACAAAGAAAAAGCAACGGGAAAATTGTTCATGTCTATTTTCCAGACACAGGTCAACTTCTCTATGAGAGAAACAGGAAAGCCTGTGGCCGCAAGCTAAAACTAGACGATGCCATCGAGTTTATTAAGTATGCCGAAACTCAGATCCTTGATAAGAAATGGTCTCCTGATGCGGTATGTGGGAGAGCCAAACGTGATGGGAAATTCAAAGACAAAATGGTTTGCACCAAGACCCTTTATAACTATATTGATCTAGGACTTATAGGCGTTAAAAACATTGACCTACCTATGAAAATTACCCTGAACACCAAGAAAAAACGTAACCGGAAGAATAAGAAGATCTTAGGACGCAGTATCGATGAGCGACCAATTGAAGTCAATGAACGCCAAGAGTTTGGTCACTGGGAAATTGATACGGTTATAGGCAAGAAGACTAAAGATCAGGCCTTATTGACTCTTACTGAGCGCAAAACCCGTAAAGAAATAATTTTGAGAGTGACAGCCAAGGATAGTCTATCCGTTTCAGAAGTCATATCTCAGTTGAAAGTGTCTTATGGTAATCGGTTCTCTAAAGTGTTTAAAACCATTACGGCTGATAACGGTTCTGAATTTGCTGACCTCGGCCTTAGTGTTGAAAAAGATCTAACAGAGGTTTATTTTACACACCCTTACACATCCTGTGAACGAGGAACCAACGAGCGTCATAATGGCCTTATTAGGCGCTTCATACCAAAGGGGAGACCCATTTCCTCTGTGGCAGACGAAACCATTACCTATGTTGAAAATTGGTGTAACCATCTTCCAAGGAAGATCCTCAATTATCGTACACCTGAGGAGTGTTTCCAAATAGAGTTAGCTGGCTTAGCTTCTTAACCTTAAGCCAGCTAACCCAAAGGGTTGGTTTTTAGCAACTTGACAAAGAGCCTCTGCGGGCATGGCTACCAGCCATGAAGCCAGGTATACGGTACTGGCTGGGCCAACCAGGCTACCATGCCCGCCACTCCACGTCAAGTTGCGCAGAGTGTCCCGATTCTACTTAATCATGGGTTATCTGGTCTTTCAATACTTGTTGCATTTAATATTGCAATTTAAGGATTTTATAAATTTTATAGCAGCGAAAAACCCGTTATTCACCGGGTTACATAGCAGTATTTTCATTTTGTTGGTTTGCGAGGCTTTCTTTTACTTGATCACAAGCTCGTGCTGCCTGTTCAAGGGCGTTTTGCAACGATTCTTCATGATTCGGGCTGCTTGCAGGCATTGACGGCTTGCACAAGTCTATTTGATGATGCGAAATTCATTCGCTTTCCGCGGGCGATCCATGAGCCTTCTCGCTGTGGGTCTCGATTTGCTCGCTGTTCCCGCAGGAGTCTCGTCCATTTCGCAATCATCAATAAAACGTAACTTAGCCAAATGAAAAAATATCGCCTTTTCCATTATGTCCTGCTAACAATAAAAATGGAGGCGATTTTTTTGAGTAGCTATTTTTATTGATTAAAACAAACATTGATTCGCGACGGAGAATCGTCAAAGCTTTCCGTGAATATCTTCTGATAATGTGGCTGTTCGATCAGCAGATTTGAAACTGGCGGAAAAGGACTACTATTTGCTTCAAAAAAATCCCGAAATAGAGAAAACCCGACGAGAAAATGATTTTATCTCGACGGGTTTCCGTGTTTAAAAATGGATTTGGGGACAATCCCTTATGCCTCTACTTCTTCAAAATAATGTTTGTAAAATCCTGCCACTTTGTTTGTATTATCCACCACGAAATAAAATTCTTCTGTTTCATTTTTCACTTCATAAATCTTTCCCACTGTCAACACATTGTTGACCATATACTTTTTAGCATTGGTATTGGTGCACTTCACTTTTTTTAAAGTTGGTCTTTCTCTCCATGTCAGATGAATCATGTTTTCATTCCTCCAATTCTTTTTCCATTTCCTTGCAAACAACAGGGAGCAGCCGCTGAAAATCATGGGCGGTCATCGCAGCGCTGCCGTTCGATTGAACCCAAAGATCAGCACAAGCCCCATGAAGGTATACAGCATTTGCCACAGCAGCTTGAATGTTCGAATGAATTCCTACGCTGGCTAACAACATACCGGTCAAAATATCTCCGCTCCCCCCTTTGGAAAGAGCTCGATTTCCTGTAAGATTAATCAATCCTGATCCGTCAGGAAACGCAATAACCGTGTACTGCCCCTTCAGCACGACTATTACCCGGTGTTTCATTGAATATTGAGAAGCCACTTGAAGACGGTTCTCCTGAATAATCTTCGTTTCCAGACCGGTCATTCGTGAAAATTCACCTGGGTGGGGCGTCACAATCACGTGGTTTTGGGATTTACTGTAATCGCGACCACGCAAGGCACCGGCATCCAATATTTTAGGTATATCCATTGGCAGCAACTCCGTGATCAATTGTTCCAATGGATCATCCGGTTCTAATCCGGGACCCACAGCCAGGCAAGAAAATTTCTTTTCTATTTCCATCTTTTTTATATCTTGTAAAGGCTCATAAATAAAAGTCGCTTCTGGAACTTGAGCCCCCACAAAGAGCGAAGCATGTTTCGATGTGGCAACCGAAAGTTTTCCGATTCCGAATCTCATCGCTCCGATGGAAGCCAGTGCAACACTGCCGGGCATCGAATCGCTGCCTGCTATTAATAAACCGTTGCCATAAGTCCCTTTATGAGAATTCGTCTTCGGTTTAGGCCAACTTTTCAGTACATCCGCTTTTGTCCACACTTTCCACTTGCTTTCATGAGGCAGCCCAATATCCGCTATGTATAGTTTTCCGTAGTAGTCAGAAGACGGGAACAAAAAGCACGATGGCTTATATCCGTGCAAAACGATGGTCATGTCCGCCCGATAAGCATTTTGATCACATTTCCCTTCATTCGCCAAGACTCCGGTTGGAATATCGATCGCCACTTTTTTCCCAGATTGTCCATTTATCCATTTTAAAATTTTCCCTACATCTTCTTTCATCGGAAGCCTGGCCCCGACGCCTAAGATTCCGTCAATGATCATATCATATTTTAATTCAGGTTGAAATGGGCTTTGATCAAATCCGAGCGAACGGAAATATTCAAAATGCTGAATAGCCGGCGCCGTTTTAGGCATCCCCACAGGAAAGACCAAGTCGGCCTTAATTCCATTTAGCTTTAAATAGCGTGCAAGGACGATGCCGTCTCCTCCGTTGTTGCCTCGCCCTGATAAAATCAGAACTCGATCTTGTTTATGAATGTGTGGAAGCAATAATCGAAATATTTCTCTTCCAGCATTTTCCATTAATGTAAACGGCGACATGCCGTTGGATTCTGCCAATGAGTCTACTCGTCGAATCTCTTCGCTTGTATAAATATGCATTTTCATCACTCCTTTCCGCTCGTTCCATGATATTCTCATTTTACCATATGACTCCTTTTTCTGTTAGACAAGGAGTTCGACTGAAAAAGACGCCTTAGCGGCATAGAAATCGCTAGTACTTCTTTGTTTTTTCGATTTTTTTCCACCCTTAAATTGCAATATTAAATGCAACAAGTATTGAAAGACCAGATAACCCATGATTAAGTAGAATCGGGACACTCTGCGCAACTTGACGTGGAGTGGCGGGCATGGTAGCCTGGTTGGCCCAGCCAGTACCGTATACCTGGCTTCATGGCTGGTAGCCATGCCCGCAGAGGCTCTTTGTCAAGTTGCTAAAAACCAACCCTTTGGGTTAGCTGGCTTAAGGTTAAGAAGCTAAGCCAGCTAACTCTATTTGGAAACACTCCTCAGGTGTACGATAATTGAGGATCTTCCTTGGAAGATGGTTACACCAATTTTCAACATAGGTAATGGTTTCGTCTGCCACAGAGGAAATGGGTCTCCCCTTTGGTATGAAGCGCCTAATAAGGCCATTATGACGCTCGTTGGTTCCTCGTTCACAGGATGTGTAAGGGTGTGTAAAATAAACCTCTGTTAGATCTTTTTCAACACTAAGGCCGAGGTCAGCAAATTCAGAACCGTTATCAGCCGTAATGGTTTTAAACACTTTAGAGAACCGATTACCATAAGACACTTTCAACTGAGATATGACTTCTGAAACGGATAGACTATCCTTGGCTGTCACTCTCAAAATTATTTCTTTACGGGTTTTGCGCTCAGTAAGAGTCAATAAGGCCTGATCTTTAGTCTTCTTGCCTATAACCGTATCAATTTCCCAGTGACCAAACTCTTGGCGTTCATTGACTTCAATTGGTCGCTCATCGATACTGCGTCCTAAGATCTTCTTATTCTTCCGGTTACGTTTTTTCTTGGTGTTCAGGGTAATTTTCATAGGTAGGTCAATGTTTTTAACGCCTATAAGTCCTAGATCAATATAGTTATAAAGGGTCTTGGTGCAAACCATTTTGTCTTTGAATTTCCCATCACGTTTGGCTCTCCCACATACCGCATCAGGAGACCATTTCTTATCAAGGATCTGAGTTTCGGCATACTTAATAAACTCGATGGCATCGTCTAGTTTTAGCTTGCGGCCACAGGCTTTCCTGTTTCTCTCATAGAGAAGTTGACCTGTGTCTGGAAAATAGACATGAACAATTTTCCCGTTGCTTTTTCTTTGTGGCACTGTACCTCTTCTTAACTCACGGGAGATGGTGCTTTTGTGACAACCAACATAATCTGCAATCTCCTGTTGAGTCTTACCAGCAGCGTGTAAGGCCGCAATTTTCCCACGGTCATAAGCCGTTAAGTGTTTGAAATGCCGAGCTCCTATGGTAGAATTAGTAATTGCCATAGATAAATCCTCCGTATCGATATTGTTTTAGTCGACTTAATCATACGTGGTTTATCTATGGTTTTTCATTTTTTATGCTTGTTGCATTTGATTATACAACTAGCCTCCACCTTTTATTTTTCAAAATTTTCCCGAATTTTCCTTTGCAAACGAAATCATAATTTGTTAAAATATCAGACAATATAGATGATTCTATATTATAAATCCTTTCCGAGAGGGGTTTTGTCATTGAAAATCATGAGCAATGAGCAATTGGTGGCAGCCTATCGCGACGCATTAAAAAAAGGTCAGGAACGTGAATGGATTGAGTTATTAAAGAAGGAAGTCAAACGGAGGGGATTAAATCCTGCACGATACTAGTGCAGCAATATGGAATAAACGGAATGAGAAGATGGTCTTTCACGGGCCATCTTTTTTATTTGTCACATCTCAAGTTGTTCCTTCACCATTTTTCACAAAAAAAGATGGTGTTCTTGTGCCGCACAAGCCTTCGAACCAGAAAACAAAACGTTACGGAGTGACCCCAAATTGTCACAATGGCAACAACATAAATCAAAAAGCAAGACAAATACGAACGAATTTAAAAAGATGCCGCTCTCATGGCGGCATCTTATGTCTGGTTGCACAAACATCGAGTAAACGAATTTCCTTTCATAAACTGCGCATAAAAATTCTGCTTTAATCGATTTTTTAAAAGAGATCAGCCTTCTAAAAGCAGGGATTCTGGATTTTCCAAAAGTTCTTTTACAGTTTTCAAGAATCCGACAGCGTCTCTTCCATCAATAATTCGATGGTCGTATGAAAGGGCAATATACATCATCGGACGGTTTTCAATCCGATCTTTATCAATGGCAACTGGTCGAAGTTGAATCGTGTGCATTCCTAAAATCCCCACTTGATTACCATTAATGATAGGAGTGGACATGAGTGAACCAAATACTCCGCCGTTTGTAATCGTAAAGGTTCCGCCTTGCAGATCGTTAAGCGATAATTTTTTATTGCGTGCTTTTTCTGCTAAGTCTGCAATGTCTCTTTCGATTTCTGCGAAGTTTTTACGATCGCAGTCGCGGACAACCGGAACGATCAAGCCGTCATCTGTTGAAACGGCTACGCCGATATCATAATATTTTTTGAGTAAAATTTCGTCGCCTTGAATTTCTGCATTGACATAAGGATATTTTTTCAATGCCGCCACTACGGCTTTTGTAAAGAAAGACATAAATCCTAGACGTACATCATATTCTTGAATGAATTTTTCTTTATACCGTTTGCGGAGGTCCATTACGGCCGTCATGTCGACTTCATTGAAGGTTGTCAGCATGGCAGCGGTATTGGTCACTTCAACAAGGCGTTTCGCAATGGTTTGTCGACGGCGGCTCATACGCTCTCGAACGACCGGTTTTTCATCCTGAACTGCTGCTGTGTTTTGTTGAGGCGCTGCTTGCGAAACCGCAGGCGCAGGTTTCGCTTCGGCTTTTGGTTGGTTGGCAAAATATTCTACGTCTTGTTTGCGAACGCGGCCTAACGGATCGATAGCAGGGACTTGAGACAAGTCGATTCCTTTTTCGCGGGCCAATTTCCTAGCGGCTGGTGAAGCAATCGGCCGTTCTTTTGGACCATCGTCTTTGATCGCTACAGATTCTTGTTTTACTTCTTGTTTTGGTGCCTCTGCTTTTGGAGCTTCTTTTGGTTCTTCTGCTTTTGGTTCTTGTGGGGCTGGAGCAGGAGCAGCAGCACCTTCTTCCACCACAGCTATCACTTGACCAACTTCTACCGTATCTCCTTCATTCGCTTTTAATTCTGTAATAACTCCTGATTCTTCGCTGATCACTTCTACATTTACTTTATCTGTTTCTAGTTCAACTATATATTCTCCCTTTTCAACCGTATCTCCAGGCTTTTTAAGCCATTGTGCGATAGTACCTTCAGTAATCGATTCTGCCAATTCGGGAACTTTAATTTCAGCCACTGTGATGTCCTCCTCCTAATTTCCTTCCAAAGCTTTTTTATTCAAAAGAACCACCATCATCCTAAAAAAGGAGAATGGAAACGATATGCCTCCTGGATCTATGACAAAACCATCCAGTCAAAGTTTTATTCCTAGGAGGCATCCGCAATCTTCCCCCGTAAATAGGCCATAGGGGAAAGACCGGCATGAAAGTGTTTTATGGTCTTGTTAACGCTTGTTTAATAATATGATCTTGTTCTTTTCGATGGACGACAGGATCTCCAACAGACGGGCTTGAACGTCTTCTCCGTCCAATATAGCGAACTTCCACTCCTTCTGGAGCTATGTCTCTTAAACGAGGATCCACATAAGACCATCCACCCATGTTTTGCGGTTCTTCTTGAACCCATACAAGTTCTTTGACATTTTGATAACGTGATAACACTTCTTTAATTTCTTCTCTAGGGAATGGGTATAATTCTTCCACTCTCAAAATATGAAGCCAATCAAGATTTTCTTCTTTATCCAATTGCTCAGCCAAATCAATCGCAATTTTTCCGCTGCATAGAACAATACGTTCTACTTTATTTGGTTTTTCACCTAAGCCGCTTTGCTCCAATATTGGACTAAAATGGCCATGGGCAAGCTCTTCTACGGTAGATGCAGCCAAAGGATGGCGAAGTAAGCTTTTTGGCGTCATGATCACTAACGGTCTTACTTCTTCTTTTCTCAAAACGGCTGCCTGACGTCGTAAAATATGGAAATATTGAGCTGTACTCGTCAAGTTTGCAACCGTCCAGTTGTTTTCGGCAGCCAGCTGCAAGAAACGTTCAACACGTCCGCTGGAATGCTCAGGGCCTTGGCCCTCATATCCGTGCGGCAAAAGCATCACAAGTCCCGATTTTTGCCCCCATTTCGCTCTTCCGGAAGAAATAAATTGATCAAACATCACTTGGGCCATATTGGCAAAATCTCCAAATTGAGCTTCCCATAAAACGAGCGTTTCAGGCGCAAACACGTTATATCCGTATTCAAATCCTACAACAGCTGCTTCTGTCAAAGGACTGTTGTGAACGACAAATGAAGCTTTCGCACCTTTAATATGGTGCAACGGGATATATTTTTCACCTGTTTCCATATCATGAAGAACGAGATGCCGCTGAGCAAACGTACCGCGCTCAGAATCTTGGCCTGTAAGACGGATAGGTGTTCCATCTCGTAGAATGGTTGCGAACGCCAATGTTTCTGCATGGGCCCAGTCGATTTTCCCTTTGCCTTCAAAAACTCCCTCACGGCGTTTTAAAATTTTCTCTAATTTGTTGAATACGTGAAAATCTTTCGGCCATTCTAATAATTGTTGGTTAATTTCTCTCAATATATTTTCGTCAATTTCTTCTTGTGGATTAGGCAGAAGGTTTTCCACCTGTATAGGCGGATTCATCACAATATCCGGGTTTTCATCCTTCTTCGGCACTTTTTCATACGCTGCTTTCAGTTTATCCACAACTTCTTTTTCAAATTTTGAAGCCAGATCTTTTTGAATCAACCCTTCATTAACTAACTGATCGGCATATATGGCTCGGACTGTTGGATGGTTTTGTATGATTTTATATAAGGTTGGGTTTGTCGCCATCGGTTCATCCATTTCATTATGTCCAAAACGCCGGTATCCAACTAAATCGATTACAAAATCTTTATGGAACGTATTTCGATATTCAAAAGCTAAAATGGCCGCCGCTAGACAAGCTTCAGGATCGTCTGCGTTCACGTGTACAATTGGCATTTCAAAGCCTTTCGCAATATCAGAAGCATATCGTGTGGATCGAGAATCGTAGCTTTCTGTTGTAAATCCGATCATATTGTTGGCGATTACATGAATCGAACCACCTGTTTGATAACCAGGCAATCGGCTTAAGTTCAATGTTTCAGCCACGATGCCTTCTCCCGGAAAAGCGGCGTCTCCATGAATCATAATCGTCAAAGATTTTTTTACATCCTGTTTTGGGTAGCCAGGTTGAGTTCGATCTTCTTGCGCAGCTCTTGTATAGCCTGCTACAACCGGATCTACCACTTCTAAGTGGCTTGGATTGTTGGCTAACGTGATCCGTGTTTGTCCTTGGTTGCTTTCTTTTACACGGCGATCGGCGCCAAGATGGTATTTTACGTCACCAGTCCAACCGTATGTAATTCCGATGGATCCTTCAGAAGGTATTAATTTTTTGCTAGGAGAATGCTGAAATTCAGCAAAAATCATTTCGTAAGGTTTACCGAGAATGTGAGCCAGCACATTCAGACGTCCGCGGTGGGCCATGCCAATATTGATGCTTTCTGCCCCTTTTGATACTGCTTTTCGAATTAACTCGTCAATCAGTGGAACCATCACATCCAAGCCTTCAATAGAAAACCGTTTTTGACCAACAAACGTACGGTGCAAAAACTTTTCAAAGCCTTCCACTTCCGTTAAGCGCTTTAATAATTGTATCTTTTCTTCTTTATTTAAAGATGGATAAAAGCTTCCTGATTCCACTTTTTGACGAAGCCAATTTCTTTCTTCCATTTCATGAACTTGGGCAAATTCAAAAGCAAGTTTATCCGTATAAACTTTCTTTAAATGATTGATGGCATCGAGTCCGTTTTGGACATGAGAAGGTGCGTTTGGACAAATAAATTCAACCGGAATATTTTTTAAATCCTCTTCCGTCAGTTGAAATTCTTCTAATTCAATTCGACGTGAATCTTTATTTCGATCATTTAAAGGATTGATATCCGCCGCGAGGTGACCGTAAAAGCGGATATTATCGGCCAGCTTCACAGCAGCAACAATTTTGTGATAATCCACTTGTCCTTGCGGAGCCGGACGAAACGTTCCCGTTCTAGGTGCAGATTGTTCCCATCCCTCTTCGACAACCGGAGCTCCCCACTGGTTGAATAATTCTTTAAGATCCGAGTCAATACTTTCTGGATCTTCTAAATATTTTTCATACATCTCCATGATATAACCGAGGTTAGGCCCAGAAAAGCGGTTCCACGGTCCCCTTTGGTTTGATGTTTGTGTGTTCATCATGCAAAACCTCCAACCGTAACGTCCTGTTATTGATTTTCTCGTCATCCCACATTCATAAATTATTCCAAAAATAATTAAAAACGCTTACAAGTCCATTTTACCACGCTAAAGTAAAAATTGAAAGAATATCCTTTCTTTTTCGTCTAATTGTCTTCATTGATTTGACCAATGATCTTCTCATTTTCATATTGATCAATTTGTGAAATTCGTAACAACATCCTGATTATTCTGAAATAATTTTTTCACCTTCTATTCCCTTTTTTCTGAAATAAGTTTAATTTTTTTCATGTACCATCTTACTACTCTTTCTTTAAAAATCAATCCTTTTTGACAAAATTATTAATTTTTATAGAACAAATAAAATTGGCTATCTTTTTTTCTGCTTTATTCCGTTTTTTCCTTTTTTACCCGCTCCTCAATCAACACCATCTGAACGTTTCCTAGGCTCAAGACATAAGATATGAAGAACGAATATGGAATTCGAGGGGGATTGGCATGTTTCCGTGGAACTGGTTTTTTTCGAATGAAAACCTCCCTAATGACTGGATGAAACAACTCAACCCAGCCGACGTAGAACAGTTTATACAAGAAATGATGAAGAAAACCATCCCTCCTAATTGGCAGCAAACCCATCCATTCTCTTCACAATTCGAAAAGCAAGATCCTCCTTCTCCAGAAAAAGAAACATCTCCTCCCTCTCCTCCAATCCCTATCGAGGTTTTTGAAACGTTTGACTATGTATTCCTTCGGCTGCGACTCAAGGAAGAATGGCTGCAACATTTGAAAATTCATCATACTTCCCAAAAAGCGATCATTTATAATGTCCCGGAAATGGGGGAACGACAAGAAATTGTTTTACCAGCGCTTGTCAAACGCAAAGGAGCTAAAGCTGAATTTCAAGACGGTATTTTAGAAATCTGCTTCTTGCGGATGGAAGATTGGCAAATTTCCGAAATTCATTTGCCAAATAACAAGGAAGAATCTCCGTAGTATTCTTCAATATCTCTTCATCTTTCGGTCACTGAAAAGTTTTTCTGAACCTTTTGTTATTGTTCTCCCATATATTTACTTTAGAAAGTAAATGACAAATCATGTGAAACAGTTAGTTGGCCCTGTTTCTTAAAGTATTTGAATATGCTTTACCGTTGGAGGAACCCCTTTTATTTAACGGAATTTTCTTTTAATTACAAATCTTTTTTGCTACAATTTTTTTGAATGAAGGTTGGAAAAGGGGAAAAACGATGAAAAAACTCGTCTCGCTTAAAAATGTAAGTTGGCAAAGAGGAAACCGAACCATTTTGGACTCGATCAACTGGGAGATCTCATCCGGAGAACAATGGGCGGTGCTCGGGTTAAACGGCTCTGGAAAAACGTCTTTATTGAATATTGTTTGCGGCTACCAGTATCCTACGAAAGGAGAAGTTGTCGTTTTGGGGGAACGTTTTGGCGAAACGAATATCCCCGAACTGCGAAAAAAAATCGGAATCGTCAGCCATTCGCTTAGTCGCTTTGATGATGTTTTGAAAAATGAATCAGTAGAAGAAATCGTTTTGAGCGGAAAATTTGCTTCCATCGGATTGTACGAACAAGTCAGCCATGAAGACTTGGATCAAGCTGATGCTTTCATGGAACAATTCCGAATCGGCTATTTAAAAGGGAGCGCTTACCAATCTCTTTCCCAAGGAGAAAAAATGCGTGTCCTTATTGCCAGAGCGTTTATGGCTAATCCTGAAATCCTCATTTTAGACGAACCATGCAGCGGATTGGATATCCGTGCTCGCGAAGAATTGCTGAACGCCGTTCAAGAAACTATCATAGAAAAGAAGCTCCACCTTATTTACGTAACCCACCATATCGAGGAAATCATCCCAACGATCAGCCACGTCCTTGTTCTGGAAAACGGTCGTGTCATCGCTGCGGGAGCAAAAGAGGATGTACTGACCGACGACGTGTTGTCAGAAGCTTTTTCCATTCCCGTTCGCGTCCATTGGGAAGACGAGCGTCCTTGGCTCACGGTCAAACGAAAACAGTATCAATAAACATTCGTTAGGGTCTCATAAGAAACACAAAAATGAAGCTTGAATCCCGGCAACAGCTACTATCACTTTTTTTCAGAGCGTTCGAACCTTTTATCTTTATTTTTCTGAAACAGGATGCTCTAAAATGATTGCATTCAATAATCCGCCGATCAAGATGACGGCCGCCGTTAAATAAAACCAAATAAGAAGAACGATAATACTTCCTAATTGACCGTAAATTTTGGTATATCCCCCTAAACTGACGTAGAAAGCGAAACCAATAGAGGCTCCTTGCCAACCAATAGTTGCAAAAATCGCACCTGGCAAAGCCTCTTTCCATAAAACGCGCTTGCTCGGAACAGCATGATAAAAAAAGAGAAAAAAACCGAAAAGAAATACCGTTCCTATTCCCCATCTTAAAATATACCACCATGGATACCAATTAAATGGAAAAGAAATCGTTTGATCGAACATCCTCAGAACGATATTTTCCAAAATGGGCAAGAACAAGGAAGAAGTCAACACCACCATTAGGCCGAATGTTAAAACAAGGTCGTTGACAAGGCCTCCTAAAAATGATTTACGCCTCCGTATATGGTAGGCATCATTTAATGAACGGACTAACGACTGAACGGCCACGGAGGCAATCCAAAAAGAGGCGATCAAACTATATGAAAAAACATGGGATGGTTGTTGGTTCATGATTTGATCGACCGTTTGGCGAATAAATGCATAAGTATTTTTCGGAGCATAGGGCTCAATGATCTCCAAAAAGTCGTTTTGGTTGATAGGGAAAAAGCGAATGAGCGAAAACATAAACATTAAAAACGGAATAAACGACAACATGAAATAATAAGCGGTTTGGGCGGATTGGTCATAATACCGTTCGTTAAAAAATCGTTTTGCTACTAGCAACGGAATTTTTCGTTCATCCATGATTCCACCGGCTCCTTTTTCGTCTTTCTCCCTATTTTAGAAAAATAAACCTCCATTTTCCACTTTTCCACAAAAAAGAGACCTGGAAACCCAGATCTCTTAAAACCGTTTCTTCGTCTTTTTTCCGTCTGACGGATTAGCTCCCCATTTTTCGAAATCGCTGCTTGAATGTATTTAAGACGATGCATCTCCGTTTAAAGAATCGATTCCGTTTTCTTGCCAATCAGTTCGATTATTTCTTCTTCTTTTCCTTGATGAAACAGATCGACAATTTTGCTTCCAACAATGACCCCGTCGCAATAGGAACCGACTTCTTTTACTTGACGGTGATTGGAAATGCCAAAACCGGCTAGCACCGGAACAGGGCTTATCTTTTTCAAGTGTTCTAAATACCCGGACAATTCCTCCGGCAATTTGTTTCTTTGCCCTGTGATTCCCGTCACCGTCACCGCATATAGAAATCCATTGGAAGCTTGGGCAATCTTCTTTTTCCGCTCTTCTGGACTCGTCAACGTAACGAGTTGAATCAAATCGATATTCTTTTCTTTTAGTTCTTGAGAAAGGATTCCCTGTTCTTCAAAAGGAACGTCAGGAAGGATCACTCCGTTGACGCCCGCTTTGGCGCAATCGTTGACAAAGCGTTCGATTCCATATGCATACACAGGGTTTATATACGTCATCACAATCAAAGGAATAGTGACACTAGAACGAAAAGCGGCAATTTCAGCAAGCACTTTTGCAAGCGACACTCCCTCTTTCAGCGCCCGTTTTCCCGCTTCTTGGATAACTGGGCCGTCTGCAACGGGATCAGAAAAAGGAATGCCGATTTCTACCATGCTGGCACCGGCTTTTTCCAAAAAGAGCACCTTGTCTTTTAAACTGGACAAACCCCCGTCCCCCGCCATGATATACGCAACAAACGCTTTTTCGTTGTTTTGTTTTAATTGATGAAATGCTTCTGCAATCGATAGAGCCGTCATTTTTCTTCCCCTTTCAACACAGCTTGAACCGTTTCAACGTCTTTATCTCCTCGTCCGGACAAACAAACCACCAACACTTCTTCCGGCTTCATCGTCGGCGCTAATTTCAATGCATGCGCCACCGCATGGGAACTTTCCAACGCCGGAATAATCCCCTCCGTTTTCGTCAACGTTTGAAATCCTTCCAGCGCTTCTTGATCGGTCACCGATGTATAATGGACTCTTTTGATTTCTTTTAACAAGCTATGTTCGGGACCTACTCCGGGATAATCCAATCCCGCTGAAATGGAGTGGGCTTCCTGAATTTGCCCATTTTCATCCTGCAATAAATACATTTTCGACCCGTGTAAAATTCCGACTGATCCTTTCGTGAGTGTAGCAGCATGTTTGCCGGTATCTAGTCCGCTTCCGGCTGCCTCGACACCGAACAAGCGGACGGACTCATCTTCCAAAAATGGGTAAAACATCCCCATCGCATTGCTGCCCCCACCGACACAGGCAACAATGGCATCCGGAAGCTTTCCTTCTTTTTCGATGATTTGTTGTTTTGTTTCCTTTCCGATTACACTTTGAAAATCGCGTACTATTTTTGGAAACGGATGAGGACCAAGAACCGACCCCATAATATAATGAGTATCTTCCACATTCGCGACCCAGTAGCGGAGCGCTTCATTGACCGCGTCTTTCAATGTGCCGCTTCCTTGTCGCACGCTGACAACTTTTGCCCCAAGAAGCTCCATTCGGAACACATTCAGCTTTTGGCGGCGAACATCCTCTTCCCCCATAAAGATGATACAATCCATATTTAGCAGGGCACTAACGGTCGCCGTCGCTACGCCGTGCTGGCCTGCTCCTGTTTCTGCTACCACCTTTCTTTTTCCCATTCGCAACGCAAGAAGCGCCTGCCCGATCGTATTGTTGATTTTATGGGCTCCCGTATGGTTCAAATCTTCGCGCTTCAAATAGATTTTCGCGCCTCCGAGTTTTTCCGTTAGATTTTTAGCATAGTAGAGCGGCGTTTGTCGCCCTACGTATTCTTTTAAGTAATAGCGCAGCTTTTGCAAAAAGTTTTCGTCGTTTTTCGCTTCTTCATAAGCGATTTCCAATTCCTGGACAGCTCTCATTAACGTTTCCGGAACAAAGCGGCCTCCAAACGGCCCAAAATATCCTTTTTCATCTGGTTGAACATACGTACTCATCTTTTTTGCACTCCTTTTGCTTCATCTATAAACAATTTGATTTTCCGGCGGTCTTTGCGCCCCTCCGTCTCTACGCCGCTTGACACATCGACACCAAATGGCTGTATGGCTTGAATGGCTTGCTGAACATTTTCCGGATTTAACCCGCCGGCTATGATCAAATTTTCTTTTTTCAATCGTTTTTCTTCTATTAAACTCCAATCAAATGTTTTTCCGTTTCCTCCGTAATAAGCTCCCTTTGGGCTGTCTACCAACAAATAACTAGCCGGAAAGTCTGCCATCTCACGTTCGTTTGCCTCTTTGCTCAACCCAAAGGCTTTAATGACAGGAACACCTAAAGATCTCGCGTATTCCGGAGTCTCCTCCCCATGCAGCTGAACAAAATCCAAATCTGCTTCTTTTGCGATGTTTCGAACAATTTCAGGATCTTCATTGACGAAGACACCGATTTTCCAAACACTTTTCGGCAAGCTTTTGGATATTTCTTTCGCCTTCATTAAGGAAACTCGCCTTTTGCTGTTCGCAAACACCATGCCAATGGCATCCGCCCCGCATTCAGCGGCAAATAACGCTGTTTCTATATCCGTTATTCCGCAAATTTTCACAAACATCGGTTTCACCTCAAATGGACTTTTAGTTGATTCATCGTTAGTTGAATGTCATCTGCCAGCATCAACGTTTCCCCGACCAAAATCGCTTTAGCTCCTGCTTTTTGCACACGCTCTACGTCTTTCGCCGTCTTGATTCCACTTTCGCTTATAAAAATGCGGTCATGATTCTTTCCAAATCGAGACAACAGTCGTTCCGTGACCCCTAAGTCTACTTCAAACGTTTTTAGATTGCGATTATTGACGCCAATGACAGAAGGATTCAAAACAAGCGCCCGCTCCATTTCTTCCTCGTTATGCACTTCTAGTAGAACTTCTAAATCTTGCTTGTAGGCGTACTCGTACAAAGACTTCAGTTTCTCATCATCCAAAGCGGCCGCAATCAACAAGATCACATCGGCTCCAGCCTGTTTGGCGGCATCTATTTGGATGGGGTCGATGATGAAATCTTTGCACAAAATCGGCAACCCCACTACATCGCGAACTGCTTTTAAGTCTGCTAATGTTCCTTTAAAAAAAGGTTCGTCGGTTAAAACGGAAATGGCATTCGCCCCGCTCGCCTCATAATGTTTTGCCTGTTTAGCAGGATTTACATCCAGATTGATATTTCCTTTTGAGGGGGAAGCTCTTTTCACTTCCGCAATAATATTCATTTTGTCTGCATGGATAAAGGCATCATAGAAAGGGATTTTTTGAAATTTGCTTTCATTTCCAGCGTCGAATTGTTCCTTTAGTTTTCTCACTTCATCCTTCTTTTTTTCTAATATTCTGTCTAAAATGGTTCCGCTCATTTAGATCACCACTCTTTTTCTTTTTTCGCTGTAGTCGATCAAATATTGCAATGCCGATAATGCCCTTCCGGAGTCGATGCTTTCTTTCGCCAGTCGAATCCCTTCTTGAATGGTATCCGCTTTTCCGTTCGCAAAAAAGCCTAAACCGGCATTTAACAGGACCGTATCGCGATAAGCGCCTTTTTCTCCTTTGAGTACACCGATTAAAATTTCAGCATTTTCTTTGGCCTCGCCGCCCACAATAGCTTCATTCGAATAATAAGGCAGGTCTACCTTTTCCGGAGTCACCGTCATTTTTTCTACATGGCCATTTTCCAAAAGAACTAAATGATTTTCTCCAGAAAGAGAAGCTTCATCCATAAAGCCGGCGCCGTTAAGAACGACAGCTCGTTTTCTTCCGAGACGCTTCAGCACATCTGCCATCATCTCAAGCATATCCCTTCGGTAGATTCCCAAAAGCTGGCTATCTAAATCGACCGGGTTGGTCAGCGGCCCGATTAAATTAAAAATCGTAGGAATTTTTAAATCGCGGCGCACTTTCATAATTTTTTTCATGCGCGGATGAACGTGCGGCGCAAACAGGAAAGCAATATGATTTTCTTCCAACAGCTCTTCGACTTCCTCTTCATGCAAATCCAGCGAGATTCCTAAATATTCTAAAACATCGGCGCTGCCCGTTTTGCTGGAGACGCTTCGGTTGCCATGTTTAGCGACCTTCACGCCGCCTCCCGCCAACACAAAAGCACTGGTCGTACTAATATTAAAGCTGTGGGCTCCGTCTCCTCCAGTTCCGCAATTATCCATGACGTTCGGAATTTTTTTCTTGATGCCTAGCGCATGTTCACGGAGAACTTCCACAAGCGCCGCTACTTCATCTGCGTTTTCTCCTTTCGCTTTTAGCCCCATTAAAAATGCCGCCACTTCGCTGTCTGTAATTTCATCTGACAGCAATTCCCGAGAAGCCGATCTCATTTCTTCTTGATTCAAAGATTGCCGCTCTGACAGCTTTTTTAAGTAATGATTCATCTTCCGCTCCTTTTTTGTTTCCAAGAAAAATCGACGAATCAATTCTTTTCCTTTTTTCGTACCTATGGATTCGGGATGAAACTGCAGCCCGTAAAGGGGATATTCTTTATGTTTGATGGCCATGATTTCTCCATCATCCGTAGATTCCGCTAAAATCTCGAATTTAGAAGGGAGCGTCTTTTCATCAACAGCTAAAGAATGGTAGCGCATGACTTCCAAAGGTTCAGAAAAACCGGAAAAAATGCTTTGACCAGTATGATGGATAAGCGACGTCTTTCCGTGCTTAATCGTTTTTGCCTGAATAATCTTCGCTCCAAAAGCGGCAGCGACCGCTTGATGTCCGAGGCAAATGCCCAAAATCGGGATTTTGTGGTAATAATTGCGGATTAATTCCAGGCATATGCCGGCATTATCCGGTGTACCGGGCCCCGGCGAAATCACAATCGCTTCCGGCTCCATTTTTTCAATCTCTTCGACAGCTATCTCATCATTACGAACAACTTGAACATTTTTCCCTAATTCCGAGATTAATTGATAAAGATTATAAGTAAAAGAATCATAATTATCGATTAATAAAATCATTTACTCCACCTCCAGCAATGCTTTTGCTTTATTAAGCGTTTCCTCGTACTCTTTCTCAGGAACCGAATCATAGACGATGCCTGCACCGGCTTGAACATAAGCTTTTTCGTCTTTCACAATCATCGTGCGGATGGCAATGGCAAAATCCAAGTCTCCGCTTGCGGACAAATATCCGATCGCTCCCGAATATAATCCACGTTTTTCCGGCTCTAAATCATTGATGATTTGCATCGCTCGAATCTTGGGAGCTCCGGAAACGGTTCCGGCCGGCAAACACGCTTTCAATGCTTCTAAACTATGAACCTCATTCTTCAACGTACCGGTCACTTCTGAAACAATGTGCATCACATGTTTGTATCGTTCGACCACTTGATCCTTCGTCACGCGTACCGAACCAATTTCCGCTACTTTTCCAATATCGTTTCGACCGAGATCCACCAGCATACGGTGTTCAGCCAATTCTTTTTCATCCGAAAGCAGCTCTTTTTCCAATCTTCTATCTTCCTCATCCGTTGCGCCGCGCGGACGGGTTCCTGCGATCGGATTCGTCATCAATTTGCGTCCGGACACTTTGATTAAGCTTTCCGGAGAGATGCCCATGACAATATAGTCCGAAAAGTCCAAATAATACATATAGGGAGACGGGTTCGTCTTTCGAAGCTTTCTGTATAAATCGAAAGGATTCCCCTTATATGGAGCCTCTAGGCGCTGGGATAGCACCACTTGAAAAATATCTCCTTTTCGAATGAAGTCTTTCCCCCGTTCCACCATACGGCAATATTCACTTTTGGACACATTAGAGGTAAAGGAAACTTTCACATTGCTTTCAATGGAATCTTCTGAAACAGGACGATCCAACATCTTTTCTAATTGATGGACTTCTTTCTCCAATTCTTCGGGTTTCTTTTTACGGCTTAAACTCATTGCCAAAATATACACTTTTTGGAGAAGATGATCGAATACAACGACGTTTTCATAAAACATTAAATGCATATCCGGCATTTGAATTGTATCTCGAGGTACGTTTCCAATGTTCTCAACATAACGGATGGAATCGTAGCCAATGTATCCGATAGCTCCTCCAATAAAAGGAAAAGGCAGGTTCTCGTCATCTTGTTTTGGAAAATAGCTTTCCAGCTTTTTAAAAGGATCTCCTTCTGATTGTTCCGTTTTTTTGGCAATCAGATCACGAACCGTTATTTTTCCATTTTCCGCAATGAATTCCATATAAGGATTCATGCCTAAAAAAGAATAACGGCCTCTCTCTTCATGTTTAAAAGAACTTTCCAATAAAAACTTTTTCTGTCCATCTAACTTTTTAAACACGGCCACTGGGGTCAGCAGATCCCCCTCAATTTCTTTCACAACAAAATTCTTTTCTCGCACTACACTCAACTAGACTCACCTTCCTCATCTTTTCTAAAAGAAAAAAGTCCTCCAATCACACAGGAATGCCTGTATGGTTGGAGGACGAACTACGCCGCGGTGCCACCTCGATTGAAGCAAAAGCTTCCCCTTTTCGAGCACAGGAACTTTTCCGATGCTCTATCCTTTTAACGGCGGAAACCCGGGCATCCCTACTAAAAGTTCAGGACGCCTCTCGCAAGGCCATTCCGAACAGCGTATCGCACCGGCTCTCACCTTGCCCGGTTCTCTGTAACGAATCGGCTGAACGTACTCTTCTTGCTCATCGATTTATCCTCTATTCAATTTATAAAGAGAAATACAAAAAGACCCCTCATCTACAAAGGACGAGGAGCCCGCGGTGCCACCTTTGTTGATTGCTTTTACGCAATCCACTCACCGGATGGGTAGTCGTCTTACCCATCCTCCACTGTAACGGAGTGGAACCCGCCAAAGCCTACTTTGTCTGCATTTCGGTTTGGAGCTCGGAAGCCCATTCACTAATCATTTCTCACCGGTTTACACCAACCACCGGTTCTCTGAGCAGAAACGATAAGTTACTCTTCTTCCTCATCGCTGATTTCCGTTCATTTTTCTTAAGACATATGTTAATAAAACTCTTTTAAAATGTCAAACAGAAATTGAACCTAAATCCAATATGAGCAGAAAATTCTCTCTTAAACGGCTGAATTTCCACTTTTCCGCATAATCAGGACCCATTCAAATCTATTAAGCTAATTCTCCGCTCACTTGAATATGAAAAAATGATTAGATTGAAAAATTGAAAAATTTTTCAATATTTTTCTGAAAAAAGATTGAAATATTGTCATTCATTTGTTACAATTCAATCAACACAACATATAGTATAGAATATAACATTCATACTATATGTTGATTATGATTATAGTAAGTAGTAGGTTTCCTCATCCTTTTCTCTTTTTGCCGCTTGCCATCAAGCGGATTTTTTTGTGCCCCAAAATTCGAGATGATTCAAATGTTTAGGAGAATGGCTAGAGTTATCTAGTAAAAAAGATTTTAATATTAAGAGAGTATATCAGTTTGCTTTTAAAAGAAAATTTAGAAGCCGGTCTTTAATGAAAGAATGTTTGAAACAATAAATAGGCGTTTAAGCTGATAATCACAATCGCAACGATCCAGGCGAGAACTTTTAACCATAATGGGTTAGCAAATTCCCCCATTTTCTTTTTGTCGCTCGTGAATTGAACAAGAGGAACGACTGCAAAAGAGAGCTGCAAAGAAAGAATCACCTGGCTTAGAATAAGCAATTGAGCCGTACCGCTTTCACCGTAAATGGCCGTTACAATGACCGCCGGAATAATGGCAATCAATCGAGTGATCAGCCTTCTTAACCAGCCGGGAAGTCGGATATTAAGAAAACCTTCCATTACAATCTGACCAGCTAAAGTACCTGTCAACGTCGAGTTCTGGCCGGAAGCCAATAAGGCAACCCCAAACAGAATGCTTCCAAGCGTTGTTCCAAGCAGTGGAGAAAGCAAGTGGTAAGCATCTCCAATCTCCGCCACGTTCGTCATCCCTGCTTTATGAAATGTAGCAGCCGAAACAATCAGGATAGAAGCATTGATAAATAAAGCGAAGAAAAGAGCAATGGTTGAATCCCAAGTAGCATATTTAATTGCTTGCCGTTTCCCCGATTTGGTTTGTTCGTATTGTCTTGTTTGCACAATAGAAGAATGCAAATAAAGATTATGAGGCATGACGGTTGCGCCTAAAATACCGATTGCGATATAGAGCATGGATGGATTGCTTATGATCTCTTTGCTTGGAACAAACCCCTTTAATACGCCCCCCACATCTGGTTTTGAAAGAAAAAATTCAGTCGCAAAGCAAGCACCAATGGTTAGAATGAGAATAATCACCAATGTTTCAATATAACGAAAACCTTTATTCTGCAATAACAATACGACGAGTACGTCCAAGGCCGTAATCATGACACCATACAGCAACGGAATTCCAAACAATAAATTCAAAGCGATGGCTGAACCGATCACTTCCGCTAAATCACAAGCCGCGATCGCCAACTCGCATAAAATCCACAAGATCATGGCCACAGGCTTACTATAATGATCTCGACACGCTTGTGCCAAATCCCTACCCGTTACAATCCCCAGTTTTCCAGCTAATGTTTGAAGCAATATAGCCATTAAATTGGAAAGCAAAATCACAGAAAGCAACGTGTATCCAAACTGGGAACCACCCGCAATATCAGTCGCCCAGTTACCTGGGTCCATATAACCCACCGCTACTAAGTATCCTGGTCCGGCAAACGCAAGAAACTTTTTTATCCAAGAACCGGTTTTTGGAATACGCAAACTTCGATAGACTTCAGGCAACGTCGGTTGTGTCCTTTTCTTTCTCCAGCCTTCATCCACTGCCAGCGACAGTTTTTTCGCTTCATTACCCATCATCATCACCTCGTTTTTGGTTTGTACTAAACATTTTGCACAAAGGAAACTTTTGAGGTAAAAAAAATTACTCCACATTTAGAACCCAATATATGCAAACACACAGAAAAAGTTTCTCGTGTTTATTGTACTACAGAAAGAATTTTAGTCAAGGGAAACTTTTATCTTGAGTATCTCAAGGCTTGCCTAACGTCAAGAGGCAATTCATATTGTCATCATCCATTTCACCCTTTTTTGTCTATATTTTTTCAATCAATCATGTTATTCACCTCCACTGAACCGTCCGATCATTCAATCTTATTCATATATCTTTCTTCTTTCTGCGTTTGAATCGACCTGGATGCTTTTTTCATCATCATCAGAGTCAAAAAAGCTGATAAAACATATAATCCGGCTGTCGACATGTAAACAAAACGAATCCCCCATTGGTCTGCCATCCAGCCCATTAACAGAACCGAAAATCCAAATGTGACAAAGAGGATGGTTCCAAATGCAGCGAACACTTTCGGTAATAATACTTCAGGTGTATGAAATTGCAAAAGAGTTCTTTGTGCAATGCTTCGCGCCTGATAGGGCGGCCCCATAATCAAAGCTACTCCTAAGGCAAACCATGGATTGGATGAGTAGGTAAAGGCTATTGTCAAAACGCCGATACTGAAAGAGCTGATCAACATAGTGAACAACATTCGATTTTCAATCTTTTTGGACAGTTTCCAAATGAGCAGTCCTCCTAGGATGGTTCCGGCAAAATTACTGGCATTGATAAAACCCCACCAATCCTCTCCTTTGTGTAATACTTCTTTCACAAACACTAAAATAATGGATCCGGCCCATATACTTTCTCCAAGTCCACTGATGATTTCCATATAAGATAAAGTACGGAGGATTGGATTCCCCCAGATCGTGATCCATCCTTCTTTCATACGATCCCATCGTTTTTGACTTTCTGGCTGGGCAGAAACGTTCGCGGAAGGATCTTTCACAAAAAGGAGAGCCAAAGTAGAGAAAAACATCATGATGGCAGTTATTTCCAACACTCGTATGACTCCCCATTCGGCAACCAAAATCCCGCTTAATGACCAGCCAACCAGCAATACAATTTGATCCGAGGTAGCCAGTAAACTGTTGGCCTTCACTAATAAATGAGAAGGAACCAGGCGAGGGACAAGTGCATTTCTAACCGGAATGGCCCAGCCATGCAGCATCGAAATGGCAAATACTAAAAACAGAACCGCTGGAATCAACCATTGGGAAGGCAAGAAAAAATAGAGAATACACATCGATCCGAAACAAATGGTTTGACCCATTTCAGCCATCCATAAAAGAGTGCCAAGCCGCAAGCGATCCATAAGCAAAGGTGCTGCCAGGCCGCTTATCGCCTGCGCACATACCCGCAATATGGGAAAAAGCCCTGCGAAAGCAGCTGAACCTGTTCGATTATAAATGAAAGTCACAATAGCTAATATATAGAATGAATCCCCTAAGTTAGCGATAGATTGGCTAATCCAAAGCAGTCGAAACGATTGATTTTGATTCACTTTGTTCCCTCTTTCAAACAAATTTTGTTTCACCATAATAAAAAGTATGGACTACATCATTTTACAATAATTTAGATTATAAAGAATAAAAAGAAAATAAAAAAGTGATTTCATCATGACTGTCCAAAAGGCTATTCATTTAAAACAACAAATGCCTCCTCGATGAAAGTTTTCCCTTTAAAAGGCTGGTTTCTTTTTATTCCCGTTCCTTTCGGATCCTATTTATTCTATTGATGGACT